>JAADYZ010000524.1 GCA_010092775.1 Chloroflexota bacterium | reverse complement strand
TCGCCGCCCCAGGCTGATACTGATGGGGATGCCCAGGGTACTACAGGCAATTGATGGCAGGCTAGCTGCGAGCAAATTATCATCCAGCCGCCGAAAGCTGAGTGCCTTAATTAACAAATAAAAACATTCGCGGCCACCCCCATAGGGGTACAGGGCACGTAGATCACCCTGATAAATCAATTGGACGTTGAGCCAATTGCGCACCTCGTCATGGATCACACCAGGGGGAACATCCTGAAAAGCGGCCACACGCAGGGCGAAGCCCCCCAAGACAATCACAAAGAGCAGCAGCCACTCCAGCCGACCCAGCCGAGCGCGCCGCGTCTCATCAGCCATCACGGTCAACCTGAATGGTGCTCAAGGGCAGCCAGTTGTCGACAATGTTGCCGTTCTCCCCAATGATGTCGAGCCGTTTTCCATCCTCATCCGAAAACCAACCGAGTGCGACTACATAGCTGCCATCAGGGATGTCAGAAGGCAGCACCACACGCCGCACGTCAACATAGACCTCGCCCGCTTCCCAATAGCGCGTGTAGCCGTCTGGGTGAACAGGATTGCCGTCGTTGCTGGCCCAGCGTTCCCAATCTTGCCAGACCTGCACAAACATCTTAAAGTCTTCGTCTTGCGGCACCTGGAGCGCTTTCCAATAGGTTCGCACCTCAAACTGCTGGTTGGGCGCCCGGCGGCGCGGATCGACAAAGAAGCCAACCAATGCGAATTTATCATCCCAGTTGATGTAGGTTTCGTTGGGATACGCCTCATCCGGATCGGGCACATAAGTCACAATTGCCAACTCTATCGAGTCGTTGGCGGTGACAGGCGCATCGACCGGCATGTGTCCGCGCTCCGGATGAAAGAGACCCACGCGCACAAATCCTACATCCGGCGTAAACAGCGGATCGGGCGCAAACAAGCGATAAGTCTCCGTGAAGACGTGGCCAGGCTCCCAGATGGTTGTCGGGTAGGTCCCCAAACCGGCGTAGGTATCGCGTTGGGCAATCACGATCTGCTGTGAGTCGTAGAGATGAATGTATACAAAGTAGGGAATGTCGGTCGGTTGAAGCACTTCCCAGGTGATCGTCACATCGATTGGGTCACCTGGCTCAATCTCCTCTTTGTCCACCTCATAGGCCAGGATGCGCGCCGTCTCACCGACCTGCCATTCGAGGGCGTTGGCGGGCACTGGGGCATCCGGCGGAAGCTGATAGGCAGGCACAAGATAGCCAAGCAATGTGGCGAAGGCATAGGCTGGCATGACCACGCCCAAAGCAATCGCCGGAAAGACCTGCTGAGCCGGTTTGAGCAGCCCGAATAGCCCAGTCGCCACTAGCACCACAAAGGCTGGTAGGCCTGGAAAGAAGAAGCGCCCCATCGCACCGGCTGGGCTAACCGTCATATAGGCGTAGAGCACCAGAAAATTGCCAATGGCCGTCGAGAGCAGGACGGCCAGCATCGCCCAATGCTGCCAGTTGATCGCCTCGTTGTGCTCTCGATTAAGCCCATTGCGGACCTCAACGATAATCATGCCGACGATCCCTGTGCCACAGACCACGCCGATAAAGGTGTAGAAGACGGTCGGCACCGGGATTTGCCCATAGCCGAAGCGCGCCCATAGGCTGGTCCAGGCGTAGCCTAGTTCAGAAAGGGCCAGGCCAACGCTCTCAGTGGGGTCGCGCACACCCCATAATTCGGTCACACGAAGAAAGCCGGTCGGCTCACCGTAGAGAATCGTGTTGCGCACGTACCACCAACCGGCCAGCAAAGCCGTCACGCCCAGAATGATCGCGTTGGCCTTGAAGAATTCGGGCAGCCAATCGAAGCGTTTCTGATGGGAGTGCCCGAAGATTAGTGTGGCCAACAGTGCCAGCTCGATCACGCCGAGCATGGCCACGAGATTAAACTTGGTCAGCGAAGCCAGAGCATACATTACGCCCAGCCAGATGTACAGACGATTGCTCACCCCATCTCGGATCATCACAAGCGTCGCAAAGGTGATCGCTGCGCCCATCAGCCCGGCGGGCACATCGTTATTGACGGCTCCACCAAGATAGGCAAACATCGGATTGCAGGCAATGAGCAGCGCGGCCCCAGTCGCCAGCCACTTGCGCCCCGGCATCCAGGCTAAAGCGATCAAATAGGTCAGCAGCACCGCACCGGCACCCCACAACCCGGCGGTCCAGCGCGCCACTCGCGAGGCTAAGGATGCGCCCCGGTAAGGCCAAGCCTCGCCGGGGCCATGAATGTACAGATTCTTGTTGTCGGTGCTGACTTCCCAGTTACGGTAGCTCCAATGCGGGTTAACTTCAGGCTCATAGAGCGGATCATCCAGCGAGACCCAGAAGCTCAACAAGGCGGCACTGGCATAATAGAGCGGCGGATGGTGTGCCTGAGCATTGCCCTGCTCGCCGGACTGTACGGGCAGCTCACCAAAATCAGCGATATAGCGCACATAGCGGAAGTGGCGCAGTTCATCGGTCGCTTCATGAATTGGATTGAGGACGCTGAAAAGAACGGCCAAGAGCAGATAGAGCGTGGTAGCCCCTGCTCCACCAGGATTGTCCTTGACCCATGTGATGATCTTTGTCCAGCTTGATTGAATCATAGTTGATGGCGATTAGTCTGCATGGTTTGCGGATTGTGCCTTACCTTAGCGGGTGACTGACACCACGACAAGCGCTGATTGTCACACAAACATCGTCCAGCCGCCCAAACGAATTAAACGCCAGACGGTCGCCCAGCCAATCGGACGGCGCTCAGCAAGAATGGTTTGCCGCTCATGCCATAGGGCGGAAAGATAATCCGCCGCCAATTTGAGGTCCACGCGTGAGAGCAGCAGCAGACGCAATAGACGTGTGCCGATCATGCTCCAATTAACAGGGAAGGGCAGCAGACGAAAGGCTGAGTGCACCCGATTGATGCTGCACGGCAGCGCACCACGAGCGATGTGGCGGGCAGTATGCCCCTGTTTGCGCGTCTTGTGATGAGTCACAGCCATGTGGCGGTTATAGAGAATGCTATACTCAGCGGCGATTAGTTTGAGAGAGAAGTCGTACTCCTCCATACAGTATTGATAAGCGGGAAAGCCACCTACTGCCAACGCAGCATCAATCCGTACCGCCGCCATCACCGTAATCAGATAAGGCACCTCGGTCAGGTCGACTGCTTGGGCCTGCCTACGTACCGGGTAGGGCACATCTACCCCGCCGGTTTGGCCGTCGGGCGTTTGGCTGTAGCCGGTGATCCCGGCACAGCGCGGATGGGTGGCGAAAATCTGGCGCACTTGCTCGACCACATTGTCCTGATGGATCACGGCGTCGTCATCGACAAACACAGCGATGTCGCCACTGGCCTGCTGCATCCCCAGATTGCGCCCTTGCCCTGGCCCAAGGTTGGCCCCTGGCCTAAGTAAACGGGCATCGACTCCGGCGGCCTTCAAGCCATTCAACACGCTCGGATCAACATCATCACCGTTGTCAACGACAATCACTTCGAGCGGGCGGTAACCTTGCTTCTGGATCGATTCGAGGCAGCGTGGGAGGAAATCGGGGCGCTTATAAGTGACAACCACGAAGGTCGCGAGAGTGTTCTCACTCATATTCAAGCGGATTGGGTCGTCTGGCTCTCAAAGTCAGGGCGATGGGTGCCCAGCACAAATACGCCGTAGAGCAGCCCCACCCCGAAAGAGAGGATCAACACCGGCAGCAAGGCCATCACGAGGATCACGTCGCTGGGGCGCTGCGCCACGAACAGCCCGACCGCCAGCAAAGCCAGCGTCAACAAGCCCACAGCCGCCAGAATCACCCGGCCAACCCCGAAGGTGAGGCTGGTAGCGACCAAAGCAATCAATGCCAGAATAGCGGCCATCAACAGGGCCAGCCACAGTCGCCGGAAGACCCCGCCCGGCTTGAGGT
>JAADYZ010000086.1 GCA_010092775.1 Chloroflexota bacterium | reverse complement strand
GCGTGAGTACGTAAGTCTTGTGGATTTATATAGACTGGTTGGCGCTGATCAGCATGAAGCTGTGCACCAACAAAAAATGAGTTGGGGGTATCAGTAAATCGGATCATCTATTCATCCATTCCAAATTGGCATTCCTAAAGCTAAGCTGTTAGTTGGCAGCTCATTAGTTAGATCATGCGGGCGCTCTGGGTCAGTGCAGGCCTGCCGACTGCGATTGCAGGACTATTCGCGGGGCTCGTAGTGCTCCGTGTTTGGGTTCTTGCGATAGGTGTCGGTCACAGCGGACCAAGCCACTTTATGGGCAACCTCATCCCGGGAGGCGTCGCCCCGCCGATCTTCGGGGTCGGCATATTGATCCCAGGCGCTATTGAACGCCGCCCGATAGATTTCTTGGGCATGTTCAGGCAAAACGCTGCGCACATGGTCAGGGAGGTCGCCCAGCGCATTATAAGGCATGTTGCGCTCTTCCTTTTCTCAAACGATTTTTACTGATCGTCGCCAAACTGCTGACCAATCAAAAAAGCGGCTGCAATCAATGCGACCAGCCAAGTCACCCAGTAATCGAGTAACCCCTTCATCGGCCCAGGACTCTGCATTGTGCGACGCTGTCGACGAACCTCATCAACAAAGGCTTGTGCAGCAGCAGGATTATCAACCTCAGAGAAGACGAAGTTGATCGGTACGGTGCGCAGTCCCCCAGCACGCAGCCACAATCGGAGGCGCAACCGTCCGCTTTGCAGATTGGGCTCAACATCACTCAGATGGAAGGTCTCAAAGCCTTGATTCATCAGCCAGGTGGCAGCAGGCTTGACCATCGATGTGAGGCTTTGCTGCCAGGTCGCTTCGCCAGCAACCGTATCACCAACACGTTCCAGCGGGGCACCCAAATCAACGGCTAAGCGGTCACCCTGAACAGTGAAGGTTAAGACGTTGCTCGGCTGGATGGAGCTTCGTGCAGTATAAGTATATGTAGCGGCGTCTTGTAATGTCATCGTATGAAAACTCCTTTAAATATTGTCATTCAATACATGTTTGACGGCCTCAAGAACTTGTGCAAGGTTGGTAGGTCCCACAGTGAGCAGCGGCATGTCAACATGCGCCAACCATGCTGGTAAGTAAGAGTCGTCAGAGGCCAAGATAATTGGTGTCTGGTTGAGTGTGGGATACGCTTTGATTTGGGCTAGGGGATCTTTGGTCTTGTTCGATCGTTGACACACAATGATTAGCCCTGGTAGCCGTCGCTTAAGCAGTAAGCTACCGTCTTGTAAGTGCGCAACACCCACAGCCAACCACCCGCGAATAATCAGATTATCGACGAAAATGCGCCGACAGTTGGCGTCTGGTGCAATGACTAAGATGTACATACTGCGACTTTAGTATTGTTCGCATTTCGCCCTTATCATACTGGGAGGGAGCTAAATGACGAATGAGCAGAACCTAAACATAAGCTAAACATGCACCACGAGTGGGTGCTGTTGAGCAGACTTGCAGATGGACTATGGCAGTGAGGTAGTCAGTCTTGCAGGGTCGGGAGAAATCGGCGCAGCATATAGCCCAATCGGGGGACGGTTTCGATTAAGTTGCTGTAGGGCTCCCCAAGTTTCTTGCGTATGCGTCCAAAGTAAATGTAGAGGTAGTGGCTGGAATCCCGATATTCAGGGCCCCAAGCGCGGGTCAACAATTGGGCATGGGAGACCACGTGCCCCTGTTCGCGTGCTAGCTCAGCCAGAAGCACAAACTCGGTCTGTGTCAAAGCGATCTCATGTTCGTCAAGGAACACCCGTCGGGCAGCGAGATCGATCCTTAAGTTTGCGACCTCCACAACATCCGGTGTAATTACATCCGCCACCTGTTCGACACGCCGCAGATTCGCTCGAACACGTGCCATTAGTTCATCGTAGCCGAAGGGCTTCGTGACGTAGTCATCTGCTCCAGCGTCCAACGCACGGACTTTCAAGTCTTCCTCGTCGTGGCCGCTCAAAACAACAATCGGTAGCATCGATTGCGCGCGCAGCCAGATTGTCAGATCGATCCCGTTCATGTTGGGCATGGTGACATCCAATAGAACGAGGTCGGGTCTCGCTTCTTTGAACTGCTCCATTGCTTCTAAGCCGTCATGGGCCTCATCAACTAAATAGCCCCTCGCCTCCAAATTGACGCGCACAAATTTACACAAACCCTCATCATCATCGACGATCAAGATGCGATGCATTCCGCATCTCCTTTCTAACCGGCGACAGCGCGCTGCACAGCGTCTACCAACCGACTGATCTCCATAGGTTTAAGAATGGTATCCACCACGTTGCCGTGTTTCTCCGCTTCGTGGGCCAGTCCGTTAGCCAGCGCCGACAAGATAATGACCGGAGTCTGCGCGAGGTCCCCATCCTTCTCAACCAGCCGCAATAGGTCCAGGCCAGACATCTGAGGCAGTAGAAGATCCACCACGATCGCGTCAATCTCCTCAGTCTGGAGGGTTTGCCAACCGTCCTCGGCGCTTTCTACTTCGACCACTTCGTATCCACGGGCGGTTAGGTTAACGCGCAGTAGTTTTCTAATCGCGCTTTCATCTTCAACGACAAGAATGCGTTTAAGCATTCTATCTACGGCCTTTCTTGATTGGCGGACTGTACGTTTGGAATGGCGAAACGAATGGTTGTTCCAGCTTTGCTGGATTCTGCAACCCAGATACGCCCACCATGTCGTTCGACGATACCCTGGCTGATGGCTAGCCCCAGACCAATACCGCGTTCGCTCGCAATGTCGGTCGATCGATTGAATGGTTGGAAGATACTCTGCTGCACCTCGGGAGGGATTCCGACACCCTGATCGCTTACAGAGAATACAACATCCGTGTCTACCATATCCACTTTGATGCTAATTTGGGTTCCAGGAGTCGAGTAGCGCGTTGAATTATTGACCAGATTAGCCAGGACTTGTGCAAGCCGCTGGGTATCGGCCATCATCATTGGCAGATCATCACTGAGTTCAACCGTCAGTTGATGATTGCGTGCCAGAATGCGCAGTTCAGGCTCAGCCATCTTGAGCACATCGCCCGGCGCAATTGCCTCAAGTGACATCGCCAGAGTCCCAGCCTCTAATCTAGAGAGATCAAGCAGTTGGGAGATCAGTTCCGACAGCTTATCCGCTTCTTCATCGATCGTCTGAATAAAATCCCGCTGGCTTTCCGCGCTCCACGTGACATCTTGCGCCAGCAAAGTCGAGGCAAAGCCTTTGATAGATGCCAATGGTGTGCGAAGTTCGTGAGAAATCACCGCCAGGAATTTCAGCTTGAGGTCGTCTGCAACTTCTGCATCACGCCGGGCTTGCGCTTCGAGGGTAAAGAGACGCTGATTGAATAAAGCGATTGCCGCCAGATCGACAATGCTAGTGATGTAGCGCAGCTTGTCATCGTCACTGCTGAATACCTCGTCGAAGAAAAAGATAAGCGTGCCAAACCATAGCCGATTGGCAACCAATGGGAAGACCAATAAACTCTGGGTTCCAGCTTTTTCCAGAAATGCTCCAAGATCAGAGTCAATCCGATTGTCTAAGCCGACATTCGAGATAATCACTGTCTCATTGCGCAAGAAGAATGGCTCGTATCCTAGTTGACCAAAGGGATAGCTCGCGGAGGCCCCAAGGTTTTCTTGTGCTTGTCGCCACCATTCCGCCAATGTATCTAGAGATTCTGGGGGAGTGTCTTCCCAGGGTTGCTCAAAGCCAATGGCTAGCGCTCGATGGACATTGCGCAGCTCATCTGCGCCCATCAATGCTTTCAAGATTTCCTCATGAGTATTGGACTGGGCTATGTAGCGGCTGATGGCATAAAGCTGATGAGTGCGATGCAAAGCGGCCACCAAATCGCTTTGCACTCTCTTGCGATCTGTGATGTCTTCAACGACCAGAATACGGCGCTGTGGTTGCCCGTTGCGGTCGCTCAGGAGGGAAGCCGTCTGCCGAGCCCATATCAGGCCACTTTCTGCCTGCAGATAACGCAATTCGAGCGTATAAGTTGTGATGAGTCCTGCTAACAACTGTTGACTGTATGCTTCGTCTTCTCGCAAATCATCAGGATGAAGGACATCGGCCAACGTCATGTTGACCAATTCCTCTTCAGAATAGCCTGTAAGGTCGCACAACCGTTCATTGGCACGCTCCCAGCGACCATCCAAAGTCAGGTGGGCCATCCCAACCGCTGACTGAGCAAAGGTTGCCCTGAGACGTTCCTGAGTATCAAACAACTCGTCCTGATTGATTCCTTCATGAACCGGCCTTTGAAACAACCAGCGTATCCCCACTAGCTTACCGGCCGGACCGTTGCGGAGACTAAATACTGTGAACACAACCTCAACATCTTCGCCGTTCGTTGTGATGAGGACTGACTCGCCTTCGTGAATGATTTGCTCCCCGGCGGCTATTTGGGCCAGGATGTCGGAAAAGGTCGCGCGCTGGTCCTCTTTGACTAGATCTTTAATCTCATGCCCTACGAAATGACTTGGTTGTTGCTGTAGTAGGGCCCCTGCCGCCCGATTCGATCGGCGGATGATTCCTTGTGTATCGGTCACAAAGGAGGCGACTTCAAAACTGCTACCCTGCCATTGCCCGATCTGGGCGAGATGCAGCCCGGCCGTCGCATCGGCCAGTGCCTGGGCACAGCGTTCTGACTGCGCTGTGCGGCGCTCCGTTTCGTTCAGGCCCAGTTGGATAAGATCCAACAGATTTTCCAGAATATCAATTTGGTACGCAGGCAGCGCATCCCGCTGACGGCTTAACTGCCCAAGTCTGTCCAATAAGTATGCTGTGTTCTGGTCGTCAATCATGGAATTTAGAGTTTGTTTAGGCTGATATAGCGCTTTGTTTACTGATTAGGTTCTATAGTATGACTGTATTAGGCAAAGTGAAGCAGTTCAACTCGATTGGACAGAAGTAGAACGGACTCTATGATCCAGCAGCGCACACATTATATTGAACAAATGATTGATGACATGCAACGATACCTGATGAGCGATACGCTTTTTTGGCCCATCAGGGGCAGCAATTATCGAGGAACACTAGGCGGCATACTGCTACGGCGAGCCTTTCTCAGCATGGATTTTCTTCAAATGTCTGAAGAACAGCGACACCACTGGGATAACCTCAATGACATGTTGTCCACACTGCTAAAGACCAATGCCGCATTGGCTGAGATCAAAATGCTACGTGAGTTAACCGCGCGCCATGACATGTGGGCCACTTATGTATCTTTGGGAGTTGAAGCACATCCCCATTTCTTGGATGAAATTGCAGCACAAGCCCGCAGTCGAACGTGTGCCCAGTTGGTCCGGGAATACCTGGTTGATCTTCAGGACAGCATTACGATGGACTTCCAGCGATTGGACCTGATTTTCATGTCGAACAGTCGCTCCAGTCATTTTCTTTGGAACGATCAATACCAAGATCACTTCCCTGCCATCAACTTTCCCTGGTTGTATCGCGAGCCGATACTGAAGAGTCCTGACCCTTATCGACAGACTCTCAGAGAGGGGAGCGACTCATGACCAAGAAACGTATTCTGCTTCTTATCGCTGATGCAGGGTATGGTCATCGTAGCGCAGCTCAGGCCATTATTGCCGCGCTGGCTGACTATCCCGACGTGGAAGCCGAGGTCCATAATCCACTTGACGGAGAAGATGTGCCTGCGGTAATCCGCAAGAGCCAGTATCAGTATGATAAATTTGTCCAAAACATGCCCGAGTTATACCAGCAAGCCTATGAGGCCAGCGACATTCCGATCGTCAACAGCTTGGTCGAAAGTGTTGCGACCGTCGCTTTGTATGATATTTTGCGCCGCACTGTGAAGGCCAAACAGCCTGATGGCATCGTAATTCCTTATCCTTACTATCAGGCTCCCCTAGCAGCTTACTTCTCCCTGAGCGAGACGAGCATCCCCTTGATGACGGTTGTCACCGATCTGGCCACGGTACATCGTGCCTGGTTCAACCCGGTCAGTGATCTTTGTGTTGTGCCGACCGCGATCGTAGCTGGCCTAGCCCAAGAATCTGGCTTGCCAATGGACAAGGTCAAGACGATTGGCATCCCAGTGCATCCTGATTTTGGACGCACTTACGATCAGGCTGCCTTACGCCAGCGCTTAGGTTGGGCCACTGATAAAACGGTCATCTTGGCTGTTGGCAGCGATCGAGTCAGCAACATTCCCCGTATGTTGCAACCGGTTAATCATGCCAACTTGGATGTGGAAATGGCCTTAGTCGCAGGTGGCAACGACGAGCTATATGCAGAATTCCAGCAGACGGAGTGGCACCAACCTACTCACATATATAACTTTGTCGAGAATATGCCTCAGCTTATGGCTGCGGCGGACTGCATTGTGTGCAAGGCAGGCGGTCTAATTGTAACCGAAGCATTGGCCGCAGGGCTCCCCTTGCTATTGGTCGACGTTATTGAAGGCCAAGAGACTGGCAACGCAGCCTTTGTAATCGATGCAAATGCCGGTGCACATGTCACTGAGCCAACTGAATTGCTGGAGACTGTATATCACTGGATCCAAGATGGCCAACTGCCCACTAAGCAATCTTATGCACGACAGGCCGGTCAACCGCACGCGGCCAAAGAGATTGCTAAGCTGGCCTATGAGTTAGTTTCGCAGAACCAACCATCTTCAGACGCAGTGAAACAACTCGACAACAATTCTATTCTTGATCTATTTGCACGCTTTGGTGTTGACACGGAAGCGTCTCGATAACTCTATGACATCGCCGAATGCCCACACGATCCTGATGACTGATGATCCACTGGAGAATAGAGAACTGCT
>JAADYZ010000002.1 GCA_010092775.1 Chloroflexota bacterium | reverse complement strand
TACTTCGTTTGGGTGACAATCGATCCAGCACGCCAGGCTAGCGCAGGTAATCCCGTAGGTGGCGCGAACGGCGCGGGTGGCGCAAGCGGCGCAGGGCCTGCCCTTCGATCTGGCGGATGCGTTCGCGGGTCAGGCCGAATTTCGCCCCGACTTCTTCCAGAGTGTAGGCCTCGCCGTTATCCAGGCCAAAGCGCAGGCGCAGCACGCGCGCCTCACGCGGGCTGAGGGTGGCCAGCAGTTCGTCCAGCGTCTCTTGCAGCAAATGCGCGCTGACGGCCTCGGTGGGCGTGGGCGAGGTCTCATCCTCGATGAACGAGCCGAGTTCGTTGTCGTCCTCATCCCCAATCGGGTGTTCTAGCGAGAGCGGCTGCCAACTAACACGCATCATCCATTGCACCTTGCGCGGGTCCATACCGAGTTGGGCGGCCACCTCTTCCGGGCTGGCTTTGCGCCCCAAAGACTGCTCCAGATCTTGCGCGGTACGAAACAACTGCCTGATGCGGTCGGACATGTGCACCGGCACGCGAATCGTTCGCCCCTGATCGGCAATGGCGCGGGTAATCGTCTGGCGAATCCACCAGGTGGCATAGGTACTGAAGCGATAGCCGCGCCTATAGTCGAACTTCTCGACGGCTTTGATCAGGCCCAGGTTGCCCTCCTGAATCAGATCGAGAAAGGGCAGGCCCTGCCCGGTGTATTTCTTGGCCACGCTGACCACCAACCGGGTGTTCGCCCGGATCAGATGATCGCGCGCGGCCAGGCCATCGTCAATGAGGGTCTGCAAGCGCTGCTGTTCCTCAGCCTGCCAGACCGTATCAGCGGAATTAAGCGCAAGCTGCGCATCGACTCCCTCAGCATAACGCCGCGCCAGGTCAACCTCTTCATCCACCGAGAGCAGCGGCACCTTCGACATCTCCCGCAAATCTAGTGATACGCTGTCATGGGCGGCCAGTCGATCCAGCTGGGTGAGATCGTTCGACCAATCGTCATCTAGATCAGCCGCTTCCTCTAAATTGGGTGGGGTGGGTGGATCTTCGACATCATCAGCGCGTTCGATCTCGATGCCAGCTTTGGCCAAAGCCTTTACGATGCGCTCAACGCGCTTCGGGTCGCCCCGATCGTCCAGCGCTTGAACGATCTCCTCCATGTCGAGGAAGCCCTGTTCTTCGGCCTGCTGTCTCAGCCGCTCGATGATGAATGAATCCTGGTTCGTCTTCCGGCCTACTGACCGCTTGGGCCGTTGGTTCGCAGGCTGCTGCGCCATGCGCCCTTCCTCCGCTCACTCTTGTGGTGGGTGTTGCTGCGCCAGCCCGCACTCCCCCTGAATCAACAAGGCCCGCGCCAGCCATGCACGAGCCTTTATTCTAATACGGGCGGTGGATCGTGCCGCCCGCGCCGTTAGAGTTCGGTTTGTCTAGCTCGACTGATCGTCCAGCAGAGCGCGCAGTTGGGCCAGGCGTGGATCGATGGTCTCGCGTTCGCAGTTACAGTGCCCTTCGTTGAAGTTCTGACCACACTCCGGGCACAGGCCCTTGCAACTATCGCGGCAGAGCGCTTGCATCGGCACCGCCAGGATCGATTCTTCACGCACAATCGGGGTCAGTTCTACGAAGTCCCCATCGTCGATCACAAAGGGCGACTCCGGATCGGCCTGTGAGACGGGCACAAACAACTCGGAGAATTCGATCTCGATGGGGTAGTCGAAGCTGTCGAGACAACGGCTGCAATTCACGGTCCGCTCTGCCCGCAGCCGGCTCTGGATCAAAACGCCCTGCGGCGTGCGATTGAGGTGCAGCTTGCCAGTCAGGTTATGCAGGGCGATTTCTTCCACGTACAACTCCACTGGCACATCAAACTCAATATCGCGTGTGTAGCCCGCGCTCTCTTTGAGCATGAAGCCAACATTGATGCGGAACAGTTGATGGTTGTGCAGTGAGGTGGACACGGTTACCCTACCTGTGAATTGTGGCCGCTCCCGGCCTTGACCGATAAACACAAAACAGGCTGGCATGCGCTGACGCGCTGCAACGGCCTGTGCAAAGGAAAATCAACGACTGTCAACTCGAGCGGACGAGAGTATAGCATAGCCCCGACGCGGCCAGCAAGCGGCTCCCAGGGTTCTAATATGACGTTTATTCGATGGCTAGCCTGCTCTCGATCTGGCCGCCCCTAAGCGGCTGCAAAGGTGAATAGCTCAGCGGCGGCCAGCAACCCGCCCACCACTCCGATTGATGCCAGACAGAGTTCAACCGGAGCGCTGCCACACTTTAAACCCCAGGTTCAAGATCAACCGGGCGACCGCGACACGCTGCGCCCAGCGATCCGGGTCAGCATCCCACGCGGTGATCATCTCCTGTCGTTGGGCTTCTGTTGCGGCAGCATCACGGTAGCGATCGGGTGTTTCCCAGGCCAAACCGTCAGCTTCACGATAGGCCACCAACATACCAGCCTGCTGAACGACCAGCGGCCAGGCCGTATCAATGGCGTAGCCATCTGATGGGGGGCTGCGGCGCAAGATGGCCTCGGCGGCGGACCGGCTGAAGCCGCGCGCGCTGCTGCCGAAATCCATCTCCGAGCCAATCAGACGCGAAAACACATCATTGAACAGGGCTTCGGTCTCCATCATACAACGGGGATGCGTTGTCCAGGCCGCCTCAGTGCGCCCGATGACCGTGCAATCTGCCGCCGGGATGGCCGCTAGCGTCTCGCGCAAGTCGTCCGGGTCGCACTCGGCCCAGTGAACCAGCCGATCAAAGTCGCAAGCATGGATGAAATCGGCATCCGTCTTGAGGGTCTGTTCCAGCGCCGCATGACGGGCCGCGGCCCAAGGTTGGGCATAATGGACTTGCACAGAAGGGGTGGATAGCAGGGCGTCAACGATTTGCGGATCAGACTCCAGGCGCATGGCGATGATGATCGCCCCATAGTTTTCAATGAGGAATGGTGCAAGCCGCCGAAAGCGCGTTAACTCGCCATGTGGGGCCCAGGTGCAGGCCAGGGCGATAGCGCTCACAGCTCCTCGCTCAAGTCGAGTTCGTCGCCATAGTGCACGTTACGCACGCGAACAACCATGCCCAGGCGCGTCGGCGTAAACATAAAAGTATACGCATCTTGGTTCATCCCATACCAGGGTTGATGGATGCGGCGCAGTTTGCGCTGGCGCAGCGTCTCACGGACGGAATAGGGCAGGTCCATGCCGCGCCAATCCTTGCCCGTTTCGATCTGGTCGAAAAACACGCGCTCGTCAATCTGGTCACGCCATTGCTTGTAGGCGCGCTGCTGCTCTCGCGAGAGCTTGAACAAGAATGTACTCATGGCGTCCTAATCAAAGCCGAGCGCTTCGATCACCGTATCGAGGTCTTTGTCGCCGCGCCCGGACAGGTTCACCAGGATCATCGCTTCTTTTGGTAGCTTGGGCGCCTGCTTGATCACCTCAGCCACGGCGTGGGCGGTCTCCAGGGCTGGGATAATCCCTTCCAACTCGCTGAGCAATCGAAAGGCGGCCAGCGCGTCGTCATCTGTCGCGATAGTGTAGCCAGCGCGCTCCGTTTGCCGCAGATAAGCATGTTCCGGTCCGACCGAAGCATAGTCGAGACCAGCCGAGATACTATGGGTGTTGAGGATTTGGCCATCTTCGTTTTGCATCACATAAGAGCGGGTGCCCTGAAGAACCCCGGGACGGCTGATCGTCGGGTCGGCAAAACGAGCGGCATGTTCCCCGCTGTCGATGCCACGGCCACCTGCTTCAACCCCCAGCAAGGCGACCCCCTCATCCGCCCGAAAGGCGTGGAACAAGCCGATCGCGTTGCTGCCCCCACCCACACAAGCAATGCACAGATCAGGTAGACGGCCCGCCTGGTCCAGGATTTGTTGGCGGGCTTCAATGCCGATGACGCTCTGGAAGTCGCGCACCATCATTGGATAGGGATGCGGCCCAAGCGCCGACCCCAACAGATAGAAGGTGTCGCGCACGTTGGTCACCCAATCGCGGATCGACTCGTTGATGGCGTCCTTGAGGGTCTTGCTGCCGCTCTCCACTGGGATCACCTCGGCGCCTAGCAGTTTCATGCGGAAGACATTGGGTCGCTGCCGCGCCATATCCACGCTGCCCATGTAGACATGGCAGTCTAGCCCGAGTAGGGCCGCGGCGGTGGCGCTGGCCACGCCATGCTGACCAGCCCCGGTCTCGGCGATGACGCGCTGCTTGCCCATCCGTTTGGCCAAAAGAGCTTGCCCCAGCGCGTTGTTAATCTTGTGCGCCCCGGTATGCGCCAGGTCTTCGCGCTTCAGATAGATCTGCGCGCCACCCAGGTGCTCACTCAGCCGCTTGGCATAGCTCACCGGCGTCGGGCGACCAGTGTAACTGTGCTGCAAATGGGCCAACTCAGCTTGAAACGTTGGATCGGCCATGGCGGCTCGATAAGCTGCTTCGAGTTCATCCAATGCGGGGACCAGGGTCTCGGGAACAAAACGCCCACCAAAAGGGCCAAAGTAGCCGCGTTCATCCGGTACGTCGGTCGAAGCAACTCGGATTGTCGGGTCAGGTGTTGTCATGGGGGCAGCCGGTCTCAACTCAGTGTATGGGTGTTGAGCCGCCATTATAGCGCATTTCGATCCCGTTTCGATGGGGGCTTCTAGCGCGTCCGGACGAGGCCTGCCGCGCCCCTGTGATCGGACGGCTGAACTCAAGATGATCTCGTTGACTCGGCCACGATTTGATGCCCGGCGGCGCGCAGGGCCTCAATCGCCGGGTCAAGTTGGTCCTGTTTGACCAACACATAATCTGTGTTGTAGGTCGAGAGGGCGAAGATGCCGATCGCGGCGTCAGCCAAGGGATTTAGCACAGCGGTCAGCACCCCGGTCAATTCGAAGGCGAAGGGACCTTGCAGCTTCAAGGCACGCCAGCCGCGCTCTATGATGACGCCCTGCTCAGGAACAAGCCACTCTTCGCAGACAATCGACAACTCCTCAGGGCTGCGCATCAGGCAGAACAGCTCGCCTTGCGTGGCCCAATCGGGCGCTGCGGCATCGGCAGGCAGTTGGCAAACGGCATAGTGCTTGGGCAAGACAATCATCGTAAAGGAGGTCATCGGTTAGACTCTTGTTGTGGTGAGGGGAGACGCACATAAGCTAGAATGATCTTAGCGTAGTTGTGAGTGTCTTCCTCTCCTCTGCCCCCTCTTTCGTCGAAAGGACCATCATGGCCAGCCTGAACGATGTCAATCGCTTTGCTGAGCAAGTCACCCGAAACGTCGAAACGGTGATTATCGGGAAGGCCGACAAAATCGAGATGATGCTGGTCGCCATGCTCGTCGGTGGGCACATCTTGCTGGAGGATGTGCCTGGCACTGGCAAGACCATGCTCGCTCGCGCTTGTGCAGCCAGCATGGGGATCGCCTTTAACCGCCTGCAATGCACGCCCGACCTGCTGCCCAACGACATTACCGGGGTGAGCATCTACAACCAAAAGTCGGGCGAGTTCGAGTTCCGCAGTGGGCCGGTCTTCGTCAACATCTTGCTGGCCGATGAGATCAACCGGGCTACCCCACGCACCCAATCAGCCCTGCTGGAAGCGATGCAGGAACGCCAGGTCACGATGGACGGCGTCACCCATACACTGCCAGCACCTTTCCTGGTGATGGCCACTCAGAACCCGGTCGAGCAGGAAGGGACCTTTCCACTGCCAGAAGCCCAGCTCGACCGCTTTTTGATCAAAATGGCCCTGGGCTATCCGCAGCCAGACGAAGAGATTCAGATGATCCGCAGCCAGCGCACTGCTCATCCGATTGACTCAATCGGCCAGGTGGTTGATGGCAGCGCTCTGCTGGCTCTACGCGCAGCGGTCAGCGCTGTACACGTGGATGAGACCCTGGAGCGCTACATTCTGGAGATCGTGAGCAACACGCGCGACCACCGCGATATCTCCTTGGGGGCCAGCCCACGCGGATCGTTGGCACTATACAAAACCGCCCAGGCGCTCGCCGCCCTACGCAGCCGCGACTACGTCCTACCCGACGACATCAAGGAACTGGTTCCTCTCACACTGGGGCACCGCATCATGATTCGACCAGAGAGCCAACTACGCGGTCGCTCTGCCCTGGCCGTGTTAGATGACATCTTGGGCGCTGCCGAACTCGATCTAGGGACGCTGGGCTAGACCAGACTGCGGGAGCAGACTCCCTGTGTAGACCGGAAGGATCGCGCCCGTCTTATGCCAAACATCATTGTCTATCTGCTGCTGCTCTTCATGCTGGCTTCTTTCTTGCAGGTCAACTTCTTCTTCAAGATTGTCTATTTATTTGCCGGGGTCTATTTGCTGTCGCGCTTGTGGGCGCAGCAAAACAGCGCCAGCTTGCGCATCATGCGCCAGTTTGACGATCACGCTTTTCCCGGCGATCAGGTAGCCGTCCGCTTGACCATCACGAATGCCGGCCTGCTGCCGCTGCTAGGGGCAGAGGTCCGCGAGTCGATCTCGGTAGAATTGCACAGCCCACCATTTGAGCATCAAGTGATGACCTTGCGCGGTGGTGAGTCTCGTCGGCTTGAGTACAACCTCGACTGTGTAGGCCGTGGCTACTATGCGATTGGCCCAGCCGTGGTCAGATCAGTGGATATGCTTGGCCTGGTCAAGCGCAGCGAAACGCGATTGGAAGCAGACTATATGACGGTCTACCCCAAAGTGCTGCCACTGCATCAATTAGGCCTACCGACTCGTTCACCGTTAGTGGTCCTGCCAGCGCAATCACCGCTGTTTGAAGACCCTAGCCGCATCACAGGCGTACGCCCATATTCAGCCGGAGATTCGCTGCGCCGCGTCCATTGGACCGCTTCGGCTAGCTCGGGTGATCTGCTGGTCAAGCAGTACCAACCCGCCATCGCCCGCGAAACGCTGATCTTCCTCGACCTCGACCCGGAACGTTACGATCGGCAGGCCCGCTTTACCGGCCCAGAGTTGGCCATCATCACCGCCGCCTCACTGGCCAGCCACATTATCAACCGCGAGAAGCTGCCCGCCGGCATCGCCACCATTGCCCGCGATCCGATGCAAGGCCGCGACAATATGCAGAGCTTCACCCTGCTGCCCCATAGTGCGCCTGGCTACCTGATCAGCTTGCTAGAAATCCTGGCACGGGTCGAACCCATCATGGGGCAGGGCGATCTCTTCTTTGAGCTGCTGCGCCAAGGCAGCCAACACCTGGCCTGGGGGTCAACCGTTGCGATCATAACAGGTGAGAAGAGCGAAGCCATCATCGACATGACGCTCTTTCTGCGTCGCAGCGGCTTCGCTGTGGCCCTGATATTGATCAAACCAGGCCGCGACCAAGTCACCTCGGTCGTCCCCGGCGTCAAGGTTTACCGCGTTTGGCAGGAGTCCGATCTGGAGATTCTGCGCCCACGCGAAAACTAAGCCATGGACTGACGCGGTCTCCCCCAACCTCAGACCAAGATCATCGCTTCACAAAGAGTTTGTCGCGGATTCGACGCTATTTGACTGAACCTCAGCTTGATGCACGCTGGCTTCGTTGGGGCTGGATGCGGCGCGAGCGGCACAGGGGGCATGATACCAGCCAATCAAGGGCTAAAGTCGCTTGAAAAACCTTAGTGCAAGTCAAACCCGATTTGATGCGATTGCCCTGTCCCTAGACCGCAAAACTTGCGCAATTCACGCTCATGCGACTATAATCCTCTTTCACGTGTTGGACGTTATGTTATGTCTATGTTAAATAAGGGTGGCGGAATGCCCGAACAGCAAGAGATCGAGATTAAATTTCATCTGACAGACCCATTGGCTTTTCGTCAGCAGGTCCTGCAAACGGGGGCCCGGTCGCGCGGTGAACCTGTCGCAGAGTACAACATCCGCCTGGATGACGCCGCCGGTGTGCTGGCCCAACAGGACATCGTCTTGCGAGTGCGCAGCACCTCAGCCGATGATGAAGGTCTCGTGACCGTCAAGCTGCCCGTGCCCGACACAGACCCCACGTTCAAGATCGTGAAAGAGATCGAGTTTATGGTCAGCGATCGTCATGCAATGGTCGAGATGCTGGCGGTGCTGGGCTACCGCCCGGCCTGGATCTACGAGAAGCGCCGTGAAAAGCTCGATTGGCGCGGCGTGCAAATCTGCCTGGATGAGATGCCGATGGGCTGGTTTGCCGAGTTGGAGGGCAGTGAAGCAGGAATCCGCGCGCTGGCCGCCGAACTCAACCTCGATCTCGCTGATGGCATCACGCTGACTTACGCGCAGCTCTTCGAGCATGTGCGCCAGTCTCTCAAACTGAGCATGACTGATCTCACCTTTGAGGCATTCACCGAGGTGATCGTCAGCCCAGATGTATTCTCGAAAACCAACCTGAGCGCCCGATTGTCTGAGTGAGCGATAAGCAAGCCATGATCGCCCTCAACCGTCAGCGCGCATGTGATCGAGAGGCCTTACTCGCCTCTCTCCCTGGGCAGGACCGCCAGAACGCCAGGGTCTTGAGCAACATGAGGAGACCTATGACACCCGAAGCACAACCTGAACATCATGCATCAGGACCATAGCCTGCCCAGTCAACCTTGTGTGGAAAGGGGTGAAGACTGTGCTAATCTTCGCCCCTTTTCATTTATGAGCGTGGCCGCGCCGAAACACTGTCATGTGCTGTTTATGAGGAGTATAGAATGACACGCAATGTGCTAACCCAAAATCAAGCGACGGTGCTGCAAACCGTCGCTGACGAAGCAAGTACAACGGTCGCCCGTCGGGCCCAGGTCATCCTGGATTGGGATGCGGGCTACGACGAAGACGCAATCTCTGAGCGGGTCGGATGGAGCACCCGCACGGTCAGCAAGTGGATCCAGGCCTGGGACGAACAGGGCTTGGGAATCTTCCCGGAGGATGTACTCCCCCTGGAAGAACTCACCGCGCCCGACGATCCCATGCCCGACTTGGCTGAAGAAAGCCCGGTGGTTGAGGACACGGACCTGGTCGAAGTATTCGATGAGAACGACTTCATGGATGAGGACATCGCAGCCGACTCGGATGACGATCTGAGCGATTGGGCGATGCCGATCACCACTGACTTGGAAGAAGAGACCGATCTACTCGATGAGCTGGATGATCTCTATGCTGAGGATGTGGAACCTCCTATGGTCGAGGAAGAGGCTGACGTGGAGCAACACGAAGCAATCGAGCCGGTAGCAGAAGTTACTGACCCGGTTGACGAGGAGATCGCCGAAGAAGATGCGCAGGCGGAAGATGAGCTTGCGCCAGCCCTGTCGAATGGCAAAGCCGAGGAAGCCCTTGAGGCCGAAGCGGCTGTATCGTTAGCGGCTCTGTGCCAGCAGTATGGCGTCCATCTGCCGCACGCCGAGCAGGTGGCCCGTCTGGCTGTCGACCTCTTCGAGGGAATGCAGCCCATTCACCGCTTGCCGGCAGCCGACCGTGAGATCGCCTATGTGGCGGGTCTGTTGCATAATGTCGCCTTTGCCGGTGGCCGCAAGGCTCACCACACACGCGGGCGCGACATCCTGCTCAATACCCGCATCGAAGGCATCGAACCGGTCGAGCAGCAGATCATCGCCATCTCGACCGCCTTTCACCGCAAGGACTGGAAGAGCGAGCGCTTCGACAAGGAAGATGCCTATATCGGGCTGGCCCCGGCTGATCAACAGCGGGCGGCCTGGATTTCCGCCATCGTGCGCATCGCCGATGGGCTGGACTACAGTCACTCGCACGAGACGCAGATCAAGTCGATGACGCTGACCGACAAGGGGATCGATGTGAGCATCGAAGGCCCCTTCGCCGAGCTTGACGGCGCGCGTGCCTACGAGAAGGCCGATCTGTGGCATGCCATGAGTGGTGTCGCGCTGCGCCTCTTCGTGCTCGATAGCGCCTGGGGCGAGGCGGGTCTGCCGATCACCGCGTTGGCTGAGCCTCGTATCGCCTCCAGCGATGTAATGGCTGAAGTGGGCCGCGCCATCGTGGCTTATCACTTCAACAAACTGCGCGAGCATGAGTCAGGCGCACGTAGCGGCGAAGACATCGAAGATGTGCATCAGGCCCGTGTCGCCATCCGTCGGATGCGCTCCGCGTTGGAGGTCTTCGGGCACTTCTACACCGATAAAGTGCGCGATCGCCTCGACAAAGGGCTGCGTCGGACCGCTCGCGCCATGAGCCGCGTGCGCGATCTGGACGTTCAGATCGAACAGGCCGCCAGCTACAGCGCTGAGCAGACCGAGGCCCGCCTTCAAGACCTCGATCCACTGATCGACTACTGGCAGGGCCAGCGCGGCAAGGCCCGCAAAGCCATGCTGAGCTATCTGAACGATAAGGACTATCGCAAGCTGATCGCCCGCCTGGCCAGCTTCACCGATACACCGGGCAAAGCGGCGGTGTTCACCCCCGGCGTTGATGTCGACCCGATCTATGTACATCAGGTGGTGCCGCGCATGATCTACGAGCGCTACGAAGCGGTGCGTGCCTACGAACCGATGTTGGAATACGCCGACATCGAAACGCTGCATGACCTGCGCAAAGAGATCAAGCGCTTCCGTTATACGCTGGAGTTCTTCGCCGAGACCCTTGGCCCGGATGTCAAGACGGTCATCGAGGCGGTGAAGCAGGTACAGGATCACCTGGGCCTGCTGAACGACGCTCAGGTGACCCTCGAACTGCTGCAAGACTACATGGAGCGTGCCCTCAAGCGTCGCATGGACGGCAAAAAGGAAGCCGCTCAGCCGCAGCACCTCTACGGGGTGATGGTCTATCTGGACCACGCCAAAGCCCAGCTCGATCACCAGATCCAAACCCTGCCCGCCGCCTTCGAGGTGCTCGTCACCGATGAAGTCCGGCGCAGCATGGGCCTGGCCGTCAGCGCCTTGTAAGCGTTCTAAGCTTGGCAACGCGGGGGCAAGCCAATGGCTTGCCCCTGTGGATTCCTTCAGCTGACCTACTCCAACAACTTCTCGATCAACTGCCGGACCGCAGGCGGAAGGGTCGGCTCATCTTGGGCAGCCCGCCGTAAGTCCGCGCGAGTGACCTGCTCACGCTCTCCGCGCCAAACAGGATAGGCCGAGCGCCGCAGCACCATGCGCATGGCCGCCTCATCCAGCCTAACGAGTGCCACAAGCGGCTCCCAGAAACGACTGAGATCGTCATCCCAGATCGACTGACTAACCTGGTTGTGCGCCGCAGAGAAGCCAGCGTCAAGATCGACCTGTGGCTGAAAGCTAGCCTGAGGTTCTTCAAGGTTGATGTAGTTGACCATCACGTCATCAGCCTGACTGACCGTCAGAATTGCAACCGAGCATAAGGTTTGCCGCAAGCGATCGTTACCTTGGGAGACGGCACCTGGATTGATCAATCGGATGCCATCATGGGTCACATCGAGCGGGACATGCGTATGACCAGACACACCAAGCACGGCACCGGCCGCTCGAACCCGCTCGGCGCGAACCGTCAGTTTGGGTCCCCAATCATCGATCTTGCGTGCGGCCAGTTCCTCCGCACGATCCGCGTTATGGCTATGGAACAATAGAATGCGCTGCGCCTTGAGCGGGATGAGCTGTTGGGCAGGCAGCGTCCGCTGCGCCTCCTCGGTGTCGTCATTGCCATGCACAGCGATGACCGGGGCAGTCTCGCTGAGGGCGTCGAGGGTGCGCAGTTCACCGACATCCCCGGCATGGAGGATCAGGTCAACCCCGTCGAATATCTCATTGATGACGGCGGGGAAGCTGGGCAAGCGATCTGGATAATGCGTATCTGCGATTAAGCCGAAACAAGTTTGGATCTCTTGGACGGGCAGACCACTCCGTTCGCGCGCTGGGATCATCCTGGGCTCCTTTCTCCTGGAGCCAGGATTGTAGGCGGTCTTGGCTGCACGGGCCTGACGCTGCGCCGCTTGATCTGCTACGTTGTTCCGTCGTGCTTATCGCCAATTGGGTGAGCCAACACCCGCGACGCAAGAGCTATCGAGTGGCGCACTTGGATTGTTGAAGAAGGCCGCGGCGATATTGACACCGCAGGGGCCAGCGCGCAGCACCCAGTGCCCGGCATTCGAGAAGCGCAGGTATGTGCTATTGGGCAGGGTTTCGGCGGCCAGTTGGCCCCATTCCGGCGGGGTGATCGGATCGTAGCGACCAGCGAGGATCAGGGTGGGGATGTCGCTGCGGACCGGCTGCGCTTCAAGTGGGTCCAGCGGCCCGGCGGGCCAGTCCTCACAAACGCCAAGCAAGGTTGGGTAGTTGAGTGGGAAAAACCCGGCGATCTGCTCAGGCACATCGGCGGCCTGGTCGAGCGCGTCCTGAGCCGTCTCAAAGGGGATTTCCTCACGGCACTGCACCGACATCTGCATACCGCGTGCACCACCGCTGCCATAGTAGAGCTGCAAACGCTCCTGCATGATGCTGTAGTCGTTGTCTCGTACCTGCGCGATCATCTGGGGCATGGTGGCGATCACGAAGGGATTGTACAGGCCAACGAACAACACATCGATCAGGATATCGCCATCCAAGCGCACCGAGCGATTCACCCCGGCGGAGGCATCCCACACGCTGACCATCGTCCGGTTGGCGTTCAAGCGGTCAGCTAGATCGTAGAAGTCGCCCCGCAGGTTCGGATAGCGGCTGTTGCAATCGGGGTCTTCGGCGCAGCCTGCAAACAGGGCTTCAAAAGCCCGATCTGCGTTGGGGGCGAGTTCGGTGTAGAGATTGACCTGCGGCGGATAAGCCGAATCGAGCAGCACGCTGCGTATCCCCGCCGGATGATCGCGCATGATGGTCAGCGCCAATCGACTGCCATACGACACGCCCAACAGGTTCATCTGCTCGTAGCCCAGCGCGATCCGCAAATCATTGACATCAGCCGCGCTGGCCGCGCTGTTGTATTGATCGAGCGCCACGCCCTCACTCAGCAAGCGATCACGGCAG
>JAADYZ010000523.1 GCA_010092775.1 Chloroflexota bacterium | reverse complement strand
TTCCCCAGAATGGGCAGGTTCTCAATCAGGCCGAGAATCCACAGCATGAGCGGGCGGATTTGGATTGCGATAACGCCCGCCACCAGAATGCCGAGAACGGCGAAGTAAGCGGGTACATAATCGAGCAAGAGCGAGTCGCTGCCGCTAGAAGTCAAGAGAATGCCGCCAAACCCGATCGCTGCGAGCACTAGCATGGCGAGTCCGTCGGTGACGCGCTCTGCAAGAATCACGGGTGCGGTGCGCGCTACTGGTGTGCCAGTCTTGACTTTAACAAGAACAGCCTTTAGCAGCTCGGCCACTTTGCCCGGCGACAAGGCCAGCACGAAGCCGCTCACAAAGATCGAGGCGCTGTCTATGATGCTAATCTTCTCGACGCCAACCAATTTGAGAAAATAGTGCCACTTGATCCAGCGGAGCAGATAGTTAAAAAGGGTGAAGCCGACAATAGGAATGAGAAAGAGTGGAGGAAAATCGAGGACATAACCTTGAAGCTCGCGCAGATCAGCGTAGACCAAAAGGGCCACCCAGACCGCCGCCGCGATGATCAGACCTAGAATGAGTTTGTTTCTGATGTCTTTCATAGCTGACGCGTCCTCTGGGAGGCATTTTAACAGCAGCTTGATTGCCCACCAAATTCCGCTTACCGAACCTGTTCCGACTGATTTGTCTGGTGTAATCTGACAAGCTAAACTAGGGCATCCCAGTTGTGGAGGTCCCTGCTCATGCAAGCTAACACAAACAAACCCAGCCACTGGCTGCTGACGCACACGCGCCGCTGGTCCGTCACGATCCGGTTTTTGATTGGCTTGATTGTCACGGAGATTCTCCTGGTGCCAATCGTGGCCTTCATCATCATCAATGGCTACCAACTAGCTGGCTATCCGCTAACGGAACTGCCACCGGAGATGACGAACCTGCTAATCGGACAGGTCTTGGCAATCACCATCGCCTTCTTCGCGACTGCGACGGTTGCCGGGTTCTTGATTTTGGCGCTCAACCGGCGGATCACAGACATCACTGATTTTGTCGAGGAACGTACTGCCAGTGGGAAGCTCAACCTCAAGCTGCGCGAACACCCGCGGGAAGATGAGGTTGGGCGGCTGGTCAAAGCGATTAACCGGCTCAGCGCCGCCAACCAAGAGGCGGTCGAAGCGATGACGCAGCGCGCCACCGAGTTGGCCACTCTGAACCTGGTGGCAGAAACGGTCAACCGCACACTGGACTTGCAGCAGGTGTTTGACACTTCTCTGCGTGAAACGCTGCGTACCGTCGGCTGGGAGGTCGGTGCGATCTATATGTGGGATGAGCGAATCGCGTTGCTCAATATGGTCAGCTACGTGGGCCTGGATGAAGAAGTCATCCGCGATGCCTTCTCCTGTGAACTGGACAAGACCCTGACCGGAAAAGCCGCCAAGCAGGGCAAACTCTTGATTGCCAACCGGTCAACGCCTTCAGGCGATGCGATGGGTGGCTTGCGCATCACGCAAATCAGCATCCCCCTAATGACGGTTCCGGGCAATCAACTCCTTGGTGTGCTTAGTGTGGGCAGCAATCATGTCGAACGCCCCTCTGACAACGATATTCGCTTGCTGACTACGATTGCGCATCAGGTGGCCAGCGCAATCGATAAGGCCCAGCTTTACACACAGGTGAGCCAGCATGCTGAGGAGTTGGAGCGAATCGTTGAAGCGCGGACGCAGCAATTGGCCCATTTGATCGAGGAGCTTACTGTTGCGCTGGAGCGAGCGCAGGAGGCAGACAAAGTCAAGTCGCTGCTGCTAACGACCGTATCTCACGAACTGCGCACGCCGCTGGCTACCATCAAGGGCAATACATCGCTCCTGCAAGCCCATCACCAGCAGCTTTCGGCAGAAGCACTGACCGAGCATTTGCAGGACATCGATGAAGAGACCGACAAACTGACCGAGATGATCAGCAGCCTGCTGGAGATGTCACGCATCGAGGGCGGCATTCTTCACATTCAGCCTCAGGATTTTGACCTGAGCGACATTCTGGAGAGTACGGTGAACTCGGCGAGGGTCCGCCATGTTAGCCACAATCTCGCGCTCGATGTGGTCTTGCCATTGCCGTCATGCTATGGTGATGCACG
The DNA here is from genome assembly GCA_010092775.1 of Chloroflexota bacterium. GTDB lineage: Bacteria > Chloroflexota > Anaerolineae > Aggregatilineales > UBA3940 > TC-71. Next base: position 4,155 of record JAADYZ010000523.1, on the reverse strand, counting down.
GCGCGTGGAGCAGATCGTAGCGAACCTGATCAACAATGCAGCCAAGTATTCGCCAGCGGGCACGTGGATTCGAGTTCGAGCGCGGCATGACGTGAAGGATGGCGAGTTAATTGTCTCGGTAGAGGACGAGGGCCAGGGCATTTCGGATGAGCATCAGGAGCACATTTTCGACCGCTTCTACCGGATCGACCAAAGCCGCGCAGATGCCAAGCGCGACGGGATCGGCCTTGGGTTGGCGATCTGTCGTGGGTTGGTTGAAGCACATGGTGGTAGAATTTGGGTTGAAAGTCGCCTCGGGGTCGGCTCCACCTTCTCCTTCAGCCTGCCAACGGCTCGCATCCCATCGGTACAGGAGTCCATATCATGAAACACGTAACTATCTTAATTGTTGACGACGAACCCAAAATCGTTCGCTTCATCAAGACGTCGTTGAACCTTGCAGGCTATGATCTGCTGATCGCCAACGACGGTCAAACGGCGCTCGAAGTCTTTGAACAGGAGAGTCCGGATTTGGTGGTCTTAGACCTGGGGTTGCCCGACATCGACGGGTTCGACGTGTTGCAACGCATTCGTCAGATGTCCACTGTCCCAATCCTGATTCTGACGGCTCGCGACGACGAGAAAGACAAGGTGCGCGGGCTTGAACTTGGGGCCGATGACTACCTAACCAAGCCATTTGGAATCCGCGAGATGGAAGCACGGATTCAGGCGGTTTTGCGCCGGATCGAGTGGGCACCTCAGTCTACCGATCCGAACGAGTTTGAGCTGCGCGACCTGATGGTGGACTTCCGCCGCCGCAAGGTCACCATCGGAGACGAAGAAAAACACCTGACGCCGACCGAATATGAACTGCTGCGCGCGTTAATCCAACATGCCGGTCAGGTGCTCGTACACTCGGACTTACTGACTCGGGTTTGGGGCGAGGAGTATCGCAACGATTTGGCCATCTTGCGGGTCAATATCTCCCGTCTGCGCCAGAAAATTGAAGTCGACGCGCGCCATCCCACCTACGTATTGACCGTACCGGGCGTCGGTTACATGCTTTCTACAGACTAAGACGGCATCGTTCAGAAGCTCTTTATACTCTGTTACTGGATTGAGACAGATTGAGGCCCAATCGTTACGGATCTGCAAGCCTCGGCGTCTATACTCTAGACACTGGAGTAATGGATCGAATCGAGGCTAACTTAGCTATGGGACCACTTCTGGCAGCCATCTATGACCGTGACATTGCCCGGTCGCAATCCTTGGCGCAGCAACTCGGACAGCAGGGCATACAGGCCGTGCAAATCGACTCACTAGAGACGCATGCCAACGCTGGACTGCTGCGCACCTTTGATGCTTACTATCTGGCTGTCGATGGGCTACAAATTGATACTTACGGGCCGCTTGATCTGACCGGCCCGATGATAAGCACTGTGCTGCATCGCGCGCCGGTGGTTCTGATCACCGACAAACCGATTTGGGACATGCTGACGGCCAGCATCCGACTGAATGCCTGGGTTGACATCCCCAAGACGACGATAGAGAGCAATCTACTGCAACGCTATGCGACGGCACGCGGGCGCGCGCCGCGCATCATTGTAGACTCAGACATCGTTGTCTATGAGCGCCTGGCAATGAGCTGGCAGCGCAACTTCGATCACCCGCTGACCCTGACCGACAATGTGCACGATGCACTCGAGTGGAGCAGCCATGGGGCTCAGACGGTCTTTGTAAATCTGGAGCAGGTTGGCCTGCCCGGCCCCATCGATATGATGACCTCGTTGATCTATGAATTGAGTCCGATTGCGCTAGCCACTCTGTTGATGCTACAAGACGCTCTCCCTCCTCCCAATCACCCAATCGAGCAGCGCTTCAGCATTCTGGGGCCAGAGCATGATCGCGAGGCACTCCAGCGCTCAGTTAGGTTCGTCCTGAACCGCGTTTCTGCAACCGTCTGAATCAAATCCAGCCCACAAATCTGGGGGCTGGCTAACTCACAGCAAGGGTGATGTAGAGACTAAGCCGAGTCGATCGGCGATTGCACGATTCTCAACGTCATGCGAAGGGCCCCAAGCTCGATCACGTCTCCATCAGATAGCGGGAAGTCACGCCCGGGTAGCAGTCGCTGACCGTTGACCCAGGTGCCGTTGGTGCTGTTCTGGTCGATGAGGTAGAGCATTCGGTCACCGGGCCGCACCAAGGCGTGGCGGCGCGAGACACCAAAGCGCATTGCGCCATAGGGTGCAAAATCAAGATCGGGACGGAACGCGCTCATCTGGTCGGTCCTGCCAAGGACCGTAACTCGCCAGACGTCAAGGCCGATGGTGCTGGGTTGATTGCTAGTTACGTGGAAAAGAACGCGCCAAGCTGGGCCTGAGCGCTCATGGGTAATGCCGGGAGGGGGTGGCGACGGCTGCGTTTCTTCAATGACTGGGGATACAAACCCGCCCTCTGGTTCTTCCAGTGGTTTGCGGGGTTCGTTCAGGGGTTTTGTTACCACAGCGCTATCCTCTCACTCCGGTCCACTTGTGGTGCCGTCCTGCTCGGCACCCTACCCCATGCGTAGTTGCGTCACCGCAGCTAGAAGTGTACCACAAACAAACGCCAGTACAACTGGGGCCAAAGAATAGCAACGACTTTGTTACAAGATGCCTACCTCAACCAGCCACTCCTCCGAGCGGTGCAGACCCTCTTCCAATCCAATGCTGGGCTGCCACCCTAACAGCTTCTTGGCCTTCTCGTTGCTGATGTAGCCGCGATTGGCGAGGCCGTCCGCGATATAGCGCCAATTTCGAACTGGGCTGAACGGGTCGATCAGCGTCATCAAGAGATGACCCAACCAGCCAGGCAAGCGCAAGGCCCGATTGGTCGGGATCATGCGCATATAGCCACCAAAGAATTCATTGTATGTTACGGGGCCATCATCGACCCCGTTGAAGACCTCAGACACGGCAGATGGATGGACCGCGCAGAGGAGCATCAAGTCCACAAGATTGTCAATATAGATTGGATACGCGGTCCCCCTGCCGCCATCAAGCAACGGCAAACGCCCCTCGGCAGCCCATCGCGCCAATCGAGTGGTCCACCCTTTTGATTCGGGTCCGTACACGAAGCCCGGCCTGACGATTGTCGTGGGCAGGCCAGACGCGCCTGCGACCTCCCATAGGGCCATTTCCCCAGCTATTTTGGAGTCACCATAGGGATCGTTGTAGGGTGTGAGGGGGGTGGTTTCATCGATTAGTCGGCGACCGAAGGGGCCGTAGGTGGCAATACTGCTGGTGAAGACAAAGCGCTCCACACCTGCTTCTGCGCTGAGCCGTGCAAGCTGACGGGTGGCATCGACGTTGACGCGGAAGCCCTGTTGAATGTCTCGTCCGCCGAGCCAAGCGGCAACATGCATAACGATGTGGACATCCTGCGCCATCACGGATTGCATGGCATCCCGATCAGTGCCTAATACCCATTCGGCGTAGTAGGTGGCCGTAATGCGGCGCATGTGATCCCAGGTGTTTTCCAGGCGTAGTTGGACAACCTTCACCGGTGCATTAGCCACGGTAAAAAGACATTGCCTTTGTTTAAGGCCATGACTATGGTTTTCAAAGATTGTGTAACCGGCGCCGTGGCGGATCAGATGAGGGGAGTCAGCCCCGGCCGGGGCTGGAGTGGTCGTCCAAATTTCTGCCGTCTCTTCATCTCGCAAGTATAGGGCTTCACCCGGCCGGTCCCGTACGGGATCGTTGCGCCATGGAGTCAGCCGGTTTTCACCGCTGTTAATCGCCCAAGTGTAACCACCGCCGCTCTCTGAGACCAAGAAACCAAACGTCGAATTAGCGATGACATTGATCCATGGCGCGGGTGTCCGTTCACCCGTTTTCAGATATATGATATATTCCCGCCCGTTCACGCTGAATCCACCCCAACCATTATCAAAGCGTAGGTTATCCGGCCGGGCCAGCTTAGGCATTTCCGGACGGGAACTGCTGTCGCGTGCGGGAACGAATACAGGCAAACGTGTTGGCTGCTGCCACTCGTCATGTAGATTGGATGCCAGAGAGCCTTTTTCACCATCCAAGACTACCCGTGCTGCGGTTTCCAGTAAGCTTCGATCTGCTTCGCTCATGGTATCCCGTTGCAGCAGGAAGATGCCGCCACGTTGGTAGAGCCAATCAT
>JAADYZ010000522.1 GCA_010092775.1 Chloroflexota bacterium | reverse complement strand
GAGATAATAGGTGTAAAGCGCGGAGCCGACGATCAACACCAGGTTGACCGGATAGACCAGCAGCCCGCCAATGAGGGCTTGGCCAGCTTCCGTCAGCAGGGCAGCGATCAACATGCCGGTCCCAGTCCCAACCAGCATCCCGACGAAGAAGCCAAAGGGCACGCGCAGATGTACCCAGTTGGCGGCGGTGAAGGCCAACTCGCGCTCTTCATCAGTCAGATTGGTCAGCGTTAGCAGTTGCAGAAAATCGGCGTCACGCTGATTGGCGGTCACCATGTATGAGAAGATCGCGACGGCTACCGGCAGCACCAGAAACAGAATCGGCAGGGGCACGCAGATGTAAGGCGCAAAGATGGGCCGATTGACAAACAAGACACCGATCAGGATCGTCGTCAGCATGAATATGCCGCCGCTCAAGCCCACCCGGATAACATCGCGCCGGGCCACGCGATCGCGCCCGTTGGTGAGGGTCGTCAACAAGATACGCTCACGCTCGCTGAGGTCGGGGAAAAGCTGTCGTAGGTAGCGGAGGAGACGCATTGCTATTCCAGCCAGAGTGTTAGCATCCTGCTCGCCGCAAACAGGAACAGGTTACCAAAATAGGCAAATGCGTAGAGGCCCAGATTGTTCAGGATTTGGCGGCCACCGCTGAGCAACAGGGTACCCAACAAGGCCCGGTCGCGTCTTTCAGGCCGGGCGAGACCCTGCTTGATGCCCAGCTTCAGGGCATTTCTGAGCATCCTCAGGGCGAACAGGCCAAAGAGCAGAGGGTTGTAGATGCAAACCAATACGCTGGCCAGGACTTGATTCGCAGATAGTGGGAGAATCTGCTGCTGAGTCGACATGATCAGGGCGAAGGCCGCGAAGGCGACAAAGGGGCTGGCCACCCCACTGATCACGATGCCCAGGAAGATCGCCAGCGGTGTACGCAGGCGGATCGTCATGGCGGCTGTAAAAGCCTGCTGCTGTTCGTCCTCCCCAAACGGCGTGAGTTGGATCATCTGAAGAAAACCCTGCTGATCCTGATTGACCGTCTGCAAATAGGCCACCAGCGCAAAGCCAATCGGGACGATCAGCAGGATCAGCGGGATTGTCAACAGAATCAAACCCAGGCAGATCGGCATACCGCCAATCGCAGAAACAAGGAGCGCGGCCAAGGTCGCACCGGCCCACATGCCCGCGCTGGCCAGGGTCGTCCCCAGCAGGTCAAGCCGCGCCTCAGTGAGGGTCGTCTGTGTTAGTTTTGCTACGAGCATCTCTTCTCGCTCGCTCAAATGGGGGATGAGGCGCGGAAGTGACAATCTCATACGAAGTCTGCCAGTAGCTCCGCCCGCCGTTGAATCTTGACCCAGATGGACAGCGGGCCGACCACTGACCAGGCCACAATCAACACCAGAGGCAGCAAGATCACCATCGCCAGTACTGCTAACAAGGCGGCAATCAGAGCACTGCGCCAGATCAACGCGAACCACACCCCCAACCCAGCCGCCAGCAAGTTGATGACCAGGACGCCCCCTGCCACCACGAGCATCAAGAGCAGTGGGCCAAGATAATCGAGCCAGGGCACAGCCCGCGCGTCAACCACCCGATAGATGATCCGTGCATAGAGCACCCGCATGATCCAGGCAGGCAGCAATCCCATAGCCAGAGCCACCATCACGCGCATCCGGTAGAGGGCGGCAAAGGTATAACCCTGCACCAGGGCCGTACCGCTCAATTCCGTCAGCCGGAGCAATTCGTAAGCGCCAACCCGCAAGTCCGTGACGGTAACCGCCGCGGCCAGTCCGGCTACAATGAGCGGCGTGATGATCACCGCGATCAAATTGGCGCTCAACAGGAGCTCTTCGATGCGGGCCGGGCTGAGGCTCAGCCGCGGCGCACGGAAGAGCATGACGCCCATCAGGAGGGCCGTTGCCCAGGCGATCAAGAGCATCAGCGCGATGGTCAGTTTGAGCGAGGGCGGACGACCTCGGCGGACCAGGCGTAGAAGAATCGGATTGCGGGTTAAAGTGCGAACCATAGGCGTTGCTCCACAGGGAGGGTACCCGGCAAGCGCGCTGATTTCACCAATCGCAGCCAAAACCTAGGGCAGCGGCCAAAGGAGGATCGTCCCATCCACTGCCCCGGATGCCAGCCAGCGACCATCGGGGCTGAACGCTAGCGTAGTGACCTGGGTAACGTGCCCCTCGAAACTGGCGACCACTTCGCGCGAATTCAGGTCCAACACAAAGACGGTGCTGTCGCCATCCACCGCCGCCACGAAGCGGCCATCGGGCGAGAGGCTGAGCGGTGGCTGCCTGGCTGAGGATACCGCCCGCACCTGCCCAAGCGGCTCCAGGGTCTCTGCGTCCCATAGAATCACCCCGGCTTCGCTGACCACCACAATGGTCGAGCCGTCTGGTGTCCAGGCCAGGTTGAGTTGGCTCCGCCCGCTTTCGCCTTCGATCTCGGCAATCGGGTTACCGATCTCAGTATCGTAAATGAGCACGCTGCCCAGAGAGCCGCTGGTGCCGATCACAACGTTCGCCGCATCCGGGCTGAACGCAATAGCAGAGCCGATGCCCGGACTACTCGTGGTGCGCAGCCGTTCCTCACCTGTTTGTGGGTCAAACAAGACCCAGTCGGGACGACGCTGGCCCCCCTCTGGATTGAAGGCGTCAAGGACAGCAGCGAGTC
>JAADYZ010000521.1 GCA_010092775.1 Chloroflexota bacterium | reverse complement strand
GAAGATGCCGTCGGCTCGTTGATAATGCGCAGCACCTCAAGCCCCGCGATGCGGCCTGCTTCTTTGGTGGCCTGGCGCTGGCTGTCATTGAAATAGGCAGGTACGGTGATCACCGCTTGATCAACGGTTGTACCCAGGTAGGCTTCGGCATCCGCTTTGATCTTCTGAAGGACCATCGCCGAGATCTGCTGCGGCGAGTATTCTTTGCCACCCATCTCAACGCGCACGTCACCGTTGGCCGCCTTGGTGATGTTATAAGGAATGCGGCTTAGCGCTGACTGCACTTCCGGGCTGTCGAACTTGCGGCCCATGAATCGCTTAATTGAGAAGAGGGTGTTTTGTGGGTTCACCACAGCCTGCCGACGGGCCACCTGCCCAACCAGCAGTTGGTCATTCTTATCGACGGCGACCACCGATGGAATGAGGCGGCCACCCTCTGCCGAGGGAATCACGACGGGCTCGCCACCTTCCATCACGGCAGCGACGGAGTTGGTGGTCCCCAGGTCAATTCCTATGATCTTTCCCATTTTGGCTTACTCCCTAGTTGATATGCTCACACACTACAAAAGAATGAATGCGATCTATTCGGCTACTTGAACCAAGGTCGCACGAATTACCCGATCGTCAAGCTGATAGCCTTTGCGCAGCACAGCCACAACTTGCCCGCTTTCATGCGCGTCGCTGCTGACCTGCATCACGGCTTCGTGTAAGGTTGGGTCAAAGGTCTGGCCTTCGGCAGGGATTTCGACCACACCCTGCTCTGCCAACAGCTTGACCCACTTGCGCTGAACCGCCTGGATGCCCTCGACCCATCCATGGCCAGCCAGGTCTTCCGGCAGGTTTTGAAGGGCCAGGTCAAAGTCATCAAGCGCGGGCAGAATCTTCAAGGCAAAGTCGATCCGAGCATTCTGACCTGCATTAGACAACTCGCGCTCCATGCGCTTCTTATAATTGGCCAGCTCAGCGCGTTCGCGCTGCCACCCATCCAGGTACTCCTGGGCTTTGGCTTGTTCAGCCTCTAGTTGAGCCGCTGAAACGGATTCCTCCTCGGGGGCGTCTTCAGCTTCGGGCATGTCGGGCGGCGCTTGTTCCGTCCTGTCCTCAGACTCCATTTGGCTTGTCTTGTCTTGCTCGCTCACAAGGTTTCCTCCCTATCGTTAAACGCAGGTTGCTGCGTCATTGCTATGGTATTTTGGCTCAGCTACCATAACCAATTGCATTGTAGCGCTGGACCGTAAGATGTCTATCAGAGGATTGTCGGAAAACTGGCTACTGTCCGCTTCTTACATCGTTCTGATATGGGTGGATCAGGGCTGCGAAAGCGGGTCAAAGCCTTCGCCGTAGATGTCCAGCAGCATATCACTCATCAAGCCAGAGACGTAACGCACCGTCGAGATGGCCCGTCCATAGTGCAACCGCACTGGGCCAAGGATGCCAATGGTGCCTGTTGCCAGGCCATCTACGCCGTAGCGGGATAGAATCAGCGTTGTCTGGCTGAGTTCCTCCCAACGGCCTTCGCCTGCAATCATGATGTGCACGCCGCCAACGTCGGGTGTCAGCGCGTCGGCCAGGATTTGGTGCAGCATAGCCTGATCATCTTCTAATAGGCGCAGTGTCTGCCGGGCCCCTTCCTCATCAGCCTGGGCGAGCGCACGCACCAAGTCTTCCCGTTCACCCGCATCGCTAATCTGGAGCCGGTCCACAACGTGAATGGGGTCAAGGATGTTGAGGAGGCCATCATAGATCACGATGCGATGCCGCGAATTGGCACGGTCCAGCAAGTCAGCGACAAGCTGCATCACTTCTTGTACTAGTTCGGCTTCGAAGCGGGCACTCCCTCGGATGGTGTCGGCGGCTCCCCCTGCACATAGCTCGTTGATGCGCTGGGCCGCCTGACTGACCAGCGTCTGAGTCACTGGCTCAGCCAGGGTCAGCATCTGCTGGCGCACGGCCCCACCCTCCAAGACCAGCACCATCAGGACGTGGCGCCCATTGGTATGGACCAGTTCGAGGTGCTTGAAGCGCACCTGCGACATCACAGGTGACGTGACGATGGAGGCACTACTTGCACTTTGGGCCATCACCGAGGCCGCAAGTCGCAGCCATTCTTCCATGTAGACGTTGGTCTGGTGAAATTGATGGCGAATGGTGCGCTGTTCCGCGACCGGCAATTCGACTTCTTTGATCAGCTTGTGGACAAAATAACGATAGCCGGCCTCCGTTGGCACACGACCCGCCGAAGTATGGGGGGCGGCGATGTATCCAGCCTCCTCTAGGTGGGCCATGTCATTGCGAACGGTAGCCGAACTGAAGTCTAGCGCGTACTTCTCGACGAGTTGGCGCGAACTGACCGGGGTGGGCGTCTCTACATATTCGCGCACGATCAACTCAAGGATGCGTTCCTGGCGTCGCGTGAGTTCAGTCATAGCCTCTTACTGAGTTTTAGCAATCTAATCAGGACAGTGCTAACGGGTCTCGTTTCATGAGCTTAACGTACTGACAAAGGAGTGTCAACCTGTCGCAGGGCGCACCCTGGCGGGCTGCG
>JAADYZ010000520.1 GCA_010092775.1 Chloroflexota bacterium | reverse complement strand
GGCTCAACAGGTGTTGCGCTGGGCGTGAACGTAGGCGTTGGGCGGCCAGGTGTCGCTGTGACAATGATCACTTGCGGGCTTGGTGCCGGCCCCTCTTCCACGACCACACTCTCGCCCTGGATGAGCGAGGTACAAGCTAGTACAGCCAATCCCAGGCAAAGTAAACCGATTAGCATAGATCGTTTTTTCATGGTGTGTTTGCCTCTCCCCTTCAGGTGATGCTGTACAACCAATCCAGTAGATGCTGATAGGCTTGTTCGTGGCCTGCATCGTTCAACACATCATGGAAGACATCGTCGTAAGTGTAGCAGGTGCTGCGCTGCGTTTGTGCTGCTGCGCAGAGTTGGTGAGAACCGCTTGGGTCGAGCACGGCGTCGGCAGCGCCATGCATAATCAGCAGGGGGCGATTGATCTGGTCTGCATTGTTCAGAATGTGGTCAGCGGCTTTGCTCAACTCGACGAGTAAGGATGCAGAGACGCGATTGTGCACCAAGGGATCGGAACGGTACTGTTCAATAACGGTGCTGTCGCGCGCAATGAAATCGGGATTGAGACCGCTGCTGATCGTAAAAGCTGGCATCACGGAGCTGATCGCGGCAGTAGCGGAGTTGACCAGGGACGAGGAACTCTTGGCCAAGCGCAGCCAAGGGGCAGCGACGAACACGCCGTCTGCCAAGCCTGGGTAGCTCAGAGGCAGATTCAAGGCCAGATTGCCGCCCATATTGTGGCCCGCAGCGATGACGGCTTTTCCGGGGTAGGCGTTCTTGGCGATCCAGACCAAGTAGCGGAAGTCGCTCAGGGCGCTGATGTAGCGCCGAACGTAGCCCCGCCGCCCGTTGGAGCGGCCATGACCACGCAAATCCATCGCGAGCATCACGTAGCCATTGCTGGCAAGGTGTTCGCCCAGGGCGGCAAAGCGGCCCGAATGACCGCCCAGCCCATGTGCGAAAGCCACCACCGCTTTGACACGGCGTGCCGCGGGCTTCCACGCTTGCCAGTAGATGTCCGTTCCATCCGAGACGCGGAAGGTGGCATCTTCCCAGCTAAAGGCAATCTCCCAGTCGCTGCCGCTTGGCTTATTCCGTCCGTTGCTGGCGGGTAAACTCATCCCAGTTACTTGGCTCCATCACTCGCCAGGCTAAGGCGGCCAGGCGCGGAAATGCACCGGCTAAAACCGTAGCCTTCTCTAAAAGTCCACCGACATTCACTTCTGGCTGGCGCAGCACGATGCCGGCCAGCGCCTTCTCTGCCACCGCTTCCGGTGGGTGTACCTCTATCCCCATCGAGTCAATGGCTTCACGATAGTTTGTGATCTGGTCGGTGTCGGTCTCCGACGGGTTGAGGGTCATCACGTGGATGCCGCTATCGAGTAGTTCATGGCGCAGGCCCATCGCAAAGCCGATCACTCCGCGTTTGCTGGCGGCATAGGCGCTGAAGTTGGCTTCACTCCAGTGACCGGCCAGCGATGCCACGTTGACGATATGGCCGCGCCCGCGCTCAAGCATGTGAGGCAGGGCAAGTTGGGTGAGGTGCATCAAGGCCAATAGGTTAATCTCGATTTGCTTGGCCATGCTCTCGTAGCCGACCTCGTTGACAGGCCCCCCCTGGACAATCCCCGCGTTGTTGACCAGGATATCGATTTGATGGTAGTGGTCCATCGTCTTCTGGATGAGCGCCCGGCGTGCCTCAAGGTCGCTGATGTCGGTCGGGAGTACCAGGGTGGAGGCCGCACCGCGCTCATCGCAGGCGCTGGCAACCTGGTCCAAAGCGCCGACGCTGCGGGCGGCTAAGACTACATGGGCACCGCGCTTTGCAAAAGCCAGGGCCAAAGCCTTGCCAATGCCACGTGAGGCTCCGGTGATTATCACTACCTTGCCATGGAAGTATTCTTGATTCTGGCGCAGGCGTGCCTCACGGATCAGGCGAGAGACGCCCCAGGCGCCAACACCTGCCGCAATCAAGAAGGGCAGGATGGGGGTGCCACGATTCTCAGGCATGGGTTTCCCTTTCTCCACTTCTGCGGACAAATTGCCCGCCTAGCCTTAGTTTACTCGTGTTGCCCGGCGGCTGCTTCCGCTACACCAGGTGGCGTAAGAACTCGGAAGGCTAGGTCACTCAGCCGGGGGGCAATCGCACTGAGCCATCCTGAGACCTGCATGATCGGGTCCAGGGTGATCTCAACCTCATTCAATTGGATGGCCTCAAGCGTTCGCTGGGCCACGGTCTCGACCGAGTCGATGCGCAAGATGGACTTGCGGACCACCTCTTTGATGTCGCTCATGATATCCGTTTCTGTGAAGGTCGGATTGATCAGCGTCACATTGATGCCGGTACCGTACAACTCGCGGCGGAGGCTCTCGTTGAAGCCCACCATCCCGAATTTGCTGGCACCATAGCTCGTCGCGTAGGGGAAGGCGTAGCGTCCAATGATCGATGAGATGTTAACGATATGTCCCGATCCGCGTGCGAGCATGTCGGGCAGCAGGAGTTGGGTCAGCAGCATCCCACCGATCAAATTCACGGTGATCTGCTGGTAGACGGCCTCGGAGCCAACTTGATCAAGTGCACCACCGCGCTGGTATCCTGCGTTATTGATCAGAATATCGACGTGAGCGAAGTGTTCCAGCGCACGATGCGTGAGGTTTTGCAGGGCCGGTTCTTCACTAATATCCGTTGGGACGACCAAGACATCCGGTGCGCCGCGCGAGCGACACTCCGCCGCGACCGCCTGCAACTTGTCCTCGGAGCGGGCGGCCAGCACCAGGCAGGCGCCACGTGCAGCGAGGGCATAGGCAAGCGCCTCACCTATGCCTTTCGATGCGCCAGTAATCAGTACCACCTTGTCGGCAAAATACAAGGGATCGCTATCCAGGCGGCGCTGTCGGATCAGGCGGCTGGCGATCCAGGCACCAAAGGCCGCGCCGGTGGCGCTGAGCAATAGGTTCAGTCCACGTCTGGGTTGGGGCATGGTCAGACTCCTTCTTCTTCAGGCATGACACTTCGTTTGCGCTGCATCTCGACAAATTCGTCTGGCCAAGACAGCTTATAGGCCCAATCGAGCGCGCCAGGAAAGATCGCTGAAATCCAGACGACGGGCAGCAGCATCCAATCGCCGTACAACTCGGCTCGCCCCTGTCGAATGGCCTTGAGGCTCATCTCGGCGATTTCAGCCGGCTCAAAGAGCTGAGCGGGCATGCGGCGAAAGCCCTCAACTGCTGGGGCAACCATCTCGCTGGCGGTGGCACCCGGACACAAAGTCGTGACGGTCACCCCGCTGCCTTTCAGTTCGCGGCGTAAGCCGTCGCCCAGACCGATCAAACCGTACTTGGATACACCATAGGGCACGCTGAATGGCAGCGCATAGCGGCCCTGCACCGACGACACATTGACGATGTGACCGGCTCTGCGCCTCAGCATGTGAGGCAAGACCAAGCGCGTCAAGATCATGGCAGCCAACAGGTTGACTTCAATTTGTTCGCGCAGGGCGGCGATATTATAGGCTTCGTAGTGACCGCCCGTCATTATGCCTGCATTGTTGATCAGAATATCGATGTGGCCGAAACGGTCCAGCGCCTGACCCACCAGCGCTTCTAGCTGAGCTTGCTCACTCACGTCTGTCTGGACAACCAGCACTTCGCTGTCCGGCGAAATGAACCTGCACTCATCAGCCACGCGGGTCAAGCGCTCCATGCGCCGCGCTGCTAAGACCAGATAGGCCCCACGTTCAGCCAGCGCAATGGCGAGAGCCCGGCCAATCCCGCTCGATGCCCCGGTGATCAGGACTACCTTAGCGCGAAAAAAGTCGGGGTGGCGGGCCAATTTGCGTCGGCGTACGACGTGCATCAAGCCAGCGAAACCCACCACAGCCCCAACCACAGCCACTGCGCTTAGCCTTGGTCGCGTCATGATGTGGCCTCTTTACGAGCGATGAGGATTTGATTGACGCCGTAATCAAGCGGAATGAGGGTGGTGCCGGTCATCACCTGGATCAGGCTAGGGAAGCCAAACAGGGCAAATTGCAGCGATTTGGGCAGCAGTGGCACATAGGGCACATCCCATAGGCCATCACCGAAATGTCGCAGCAGGCTGAAGCCGCTGTCCTCAACCCACTGCACCCAGGTGGGGGGCGGATGGACATTGATGTGGGTGGGGTCCTTCGCAATGGCATCCGGCTGATCGCGCCACGTGCGCAGTCTATAGACCGGATTCGGTGTGGCAAAGAGCAGCAGCCCCCCCGGCGTTAGCATACGTGCCATGTGGCGTAGGGCTGCCGCCGGATCAGCCAGATGCTCGACCAGATGCAAGGTGACAATCAGGTCGAAAGAGCCGTCAGTGAACATTTCCAGGCGGTCCGCTGAGGCTGCGAGGGCGCTAGCCTTGGGGGCGTTGCGTCGCGTTTCCTCAGCGGCATAGTGGGCGATATCGATGCCATAAGCTTGACGGTCGGGAAAGTCGTCTGCCATCAAACCGAGCAGATGACCCAAGCCTGTACCAATTTCCAGCATCCGCCCGCTGATCGGTTGGTTCGCTGCGAAGCGGCGCAGCAGCCGCGCATAATAGCGGCGGGCAAACCAGTACATGCTGAACTTCCCCAAGGGGCGATCAGCATAGTTGTAGCGTTTGAAATAGCGTTCGCCATATTCCTCCAGCGGGACATCCGCCGGAGCATTCAGCGAAGATGCATCCGACATAGCTGCTCCGCAATAACTCAGATCAATTCTATTCTAACCAGCCCATCAGAGAATTGTCACTTCTGAGCGCCCACCTGTACGCATCCTGTAACCGACCGGGCTTGGGTGGAAGCAGCACGCTGTCGCCCAGTTGGGCCTTCACCCGACAGGCTGGTGCCATCCGACGGCGCTAGCGGAGCCTCCGTATTCGAGCGGAAACCGGGCCACTCGGTTGCGTGGTCACGTGCAGTTGGGGTTTGATCTCCTGATCGGGTTCCAGGGCCAGATCATAGCGGCGCAGGACAATGGACAGGGCCAGCATGGCTTCCATAAGGGCGAAGTCCTTACCGATGCATTGGCGCGCTCCGCTCAGGAAGGGGATGTAAGCGAAGCGGTGCCGTCCTTCGCTGGCTTCTGGGCTAAAGCGCTCAGGATCGAAGACATCGGGCTTGTCCCAGTGCGCTGGATGGTGGTGTAGTCCGTAGATGTAGACCCACAGCAGCGCATTGGCCGGAATTTGATAACCGTCGATCTCATCTGCTGCAACCACGGCACGCGGTACGGCTGCGGCTGGTGGGGCAATACGCATCGCTTCGTTCAACACCATCCGGGTGTAGGTCAGGTTGCGCAGGTCCGCAACAGTCGGTGAGCGATCGCCCAACTGAGCTTGCAGTTCGGCCAATACCTTAAGACGCACGCCAGGATGATGATGCAGATAATAGAAGGTGAAGGTCAAGGCGTTGGAGGTTGTCTCAAACCCCGCCAGGAACAGCGTGATGGCTTCGTCGAGCAATTGCTGCTCGGACATGCGCTCGTCGCTCTCGTCGTAGGTGGCCGACATCAGCATGCCTATAACGGTGTTGCTCTCACCGCGCCGTTCTTCCTCGCGGATCACTTTGCGCACCGTCTGCGCGATTACCTCACGCATGCGTCGCAGTTGAGCGTCACCAGGCAAGCTGAGCCAGGGTGGCACAAAGCCAAGGAAGAGTCGCAGCATGACACCCCGAGCCAGCACACTGACCGCCTCCATCACCCCTTCGGCTTCTGCTTTGGTCAGGATATCGTTGCCGAAGACCGTCTGCGTCATGATTTGCATGGTCAGGCGGCCCATCTCCTGGCCAATGTCGATGGTTTCACCTGTTCGAGCGACCTCCTCCCACTCGGCACACATGTCGTCGATTACAGCTACCATCGTGTCGTTGAGGTAGGCAAGCTGATTCTGATGGAAGTGTGGCTGCATCAAGCGGCGCTGCTTCAGCCAGAAGTCGCCGTCGCTGGTCAGCAGGCCGTTACCAAGTGACCAATCGCGCAGGGCCTTGTAAGCCCAGCCTTTGACATAATTGCGAGCGTTGCTTTGCAGCACATGCTGCGCATAGTCGGGGTCTGTCACCACGTAGATTTCTTGTGGTCCGATCATCAATCGGAACAAGCCGTTCGAACGGCGTTGCGCGTCGTTGAAGGTCTGCAAGGTCTGGCCAAGCAGCACATCGGGCAGGATGCCCAACACCGGTACTCCGACTGGGGGAGCTTGTACGACGTTCATGATATTTCATCCTCGTATCAACATATGCAGTTTAGTCGACGTATGTTGCAAAATTAGGGCGAAATAGGGTAGGTGTCAATAGGCAACTGCGATGTGGCGTTGCATATGCGACAGGGGCGAGAATATGTCTAGAAAAACCGATCTGCGGGTGCTGCGGACCCGTCAGCTTCTGCAAGACGCTTTGCTCGATTTGATTGAAGTTAAGCCCTTTGAGTCGATCCAGGTGAAAGAGATCGCTGAGGAGGCGATGGTCAATCGGGCGACCTTTTACCTGCACTACCGCGACAAATACGACCTGTTAATTCAAAGTTTGGCAGATCGCGTTGAGGTGGCCTTGAGCCATATTGTGGTCCCGCAGCCGGTGCCCAATCCGATTACGAAAACCTACTTCCGGGATTTAATCTTGATCGTGGTGCGGCACTTCGCAGCGGAGCGGCGCTTCTATCGCTTGCTGCTGGTAGAAAGCCGCCTAGGGATTACCTCCGAAGCACTTGAGACCTACATTGAGGCGGCAACCCTCCCCTGGTTCCGTACCCTCGCTAAGGACCCGGACGGCCATGCTGTCGACATGGCGCTTAAGTTCGCTAGCTCGGCTTGTGTGGGCGTGCTCAAATGGTGGATCAGCAATGATCAACCCATGCCAGAAGGCGCCCTCGCCGACCATCTGGTCAACCTATTGGTCCCCGCCCTGCTCGATCAATTTGGCGTGGAGTGGGAAGCTTGAGTCGCCAATCCTGCCGATGAGCCTACCCTCAACCGCTGAAATTGGTGATCGTTTGCAGGGATGGTATAATGCGCCCGTCTTGCCTCGCTAGGCAAAGCTCGGTCTCATTCATCTAAATTTGTAGGAGTTGCAGACCCCTCGTGGCTGGCCCACTAGACTGGATTCTAAGCCTTTTCTCGCTCGACATTGGGATTGACCTTGGCACCGCCAACACCCTGGTGAGTGTGCGCGGTCGTGGCATTGTGATCAACGAGCCGTCTTGGGTGGCGATTGAGAAGAAATCGCGCCGACCATTGGCGATCGGCTCGGAAGCCCGCCAGATGGTCGGGAGGACGCCCGCCAACATTGTGGCGGTGCGCCCGCTGCGCGACGGGGTGATCTCTGAATTTGCCTGGACCGAAGCGATGCTCAAGTACTTCATCGCCAAAGCGCACGAGCAATCGCTCGTACCGCTGCCACGACCGCGTGTGGTGGTCGGCATTCCAGCCGGTGTGACGGAAGTTGAGAAGCGGGCCTTCTACGACGCCACCATGTCGGCGGGGGCACGCGAAGCCTCATTGATTGAAGTTC
>JAADYZ010000519.1 GCA_010092775.1 Chloroflexota bacterium | reverse complement strand
CTGATAGATCGATCGAGCGGCAAAAACACGATGCAGTAGGAGCCGAAAGCACACAGGCCGCCGCCCTTCAACGGGTGGCGGCCTGACCTGCAACAATTGAGTCTAAACGACTAGGGGCGGACGAGGTCGAGTTGGGCCACGTCGTAGCCGACCAAACCACTTGTGAGGCCCTGCCAGCCAAAGAACACTTCGACTGCGGTGTAATCATCTGTGGCCGTCACGGAACAGGTAAGGGTCTGCCAGTTGATGTCGCCACGTGGGCCCACATAGCCGCAGGTAGACACCGTGACTTCTTCTGGTTCGTCGATCCCTGGACGGGTCAACAGGATGCGCGTTGCAATCACGCCATCTTCGCCAACCCCTAAGCCTGCAATCGAATAGCTGAAGGTGAACTCATCGCCAGCCAGGCCATTCAGGTTGCCGATACGTTGGGCAGCGTACTTAAGCGTTTCGATCGATGAGGTTGTGCGCAGCAAGACGGAGCTGCCATCAAGCGCCGCTGGGTGCGAAAAAGACCCGCCTAACCCGGCTTGGGCCACCAGCCGCCACTCAGACTGGGAGACGGGCAGTTCAAAGCTGGGGTCATCTAGCAGGTTGGCCGCGTCTCGAATCTGGATCGTCACTTCATTATTGCTGCTCCCAGCCCCACCCGTGAAGACGGCGGCTGTGCCATTGTAGGCTGGATCATCGCTCGTCGCGCTGATAGTCAGCGTGTCTGTGTGGACGCCTTCATCGGTGCCATCTACCGTCGCGCTGATGGTCAGCGTGCGTTCTTCCGTCCAGTTGGCAGGTGTGAAGGGCAGTGAAGGCGACACCATCGTGACGTTTGCCTCGCCATTGGCAAAGGAAAAGCTTAACGCCACATCGGCTTCAGGTTGTGTGGCCAGGGCGACCAGGATTTCCGCGGCAATCGATCCTTCGATGACGGTGACCGAGGCATCGCTGATTGCGATCGCGGGGTCACCTGTCTGTGCCAGGGTAGGCGCTGCTGTGGCAGCTACCAGCGTCAGTAACACCAGCGCGATTGCTGACGAACTCAACAAGCGTCTAAACATAATGATCTCTCCTGAAAACGGAAAACTGCGTGTGTCATGTATCTAAACATGGGTGCTGCAGGCGCATCGCCCACAGCACCCCATTAATGTCTATCATAGTCGTAACGCCCGAATTGTCAACGGGCATGTGCTGGCGGGTCTGTTCTAAAACAGACGCACATCGACTTGTGTTCCCGCTTCGAGCAGCGTCGTGGTCTGCGGAACGTGGAACAAGCCATTTGCCTCAACCAGCCGGAAGATCAGGTTGCTCTTGTAGGGAATGGGCCGCACTTCGAATTCACCGGTTTCGTTAGCTTCAATGCGACAAGGGACGTATTCGGCGCGTTCTGCACTGCTGCGCCATGCCTGCTTTAGCCTGAGGCGCAGCAGCTTGCTGCTCGGGAGGGCGCTGCCTTGCTGTTTATAGAGGGCGGGCATGCCGTAGATCATGAACTGCACCATCGCGCTCATGGGGTTGCCGGGTAGGCCCATCAATAAGGTTGATCCGGCTGCGCCAAGCAAGGTAGGTTTGCCCGGTTTGATGGCAATGCCATGCACAAGAACGCCGGGCTGGCCCAACTCCCGCAAGACGGTGGGTGTATGATCGCGATCTGAGACGGAACTGCCCGCAGACAAGACGATCATGTCAGGGCGAGCAGCCATCGCATCCGCCAGAGCAGATCGCAGGACCGCTAGATCATCGGGCAGGATACCACAGCGCTCAGCGACAGCACCGGCTTGTTGGGCCAGACCAAAGACGGTGTAGCTGTTCACGTCGCGTACCTGTCCTGGGCGTGTCATGTCTGCCGGATCAATCACTTCATCGCCGCTGGAGAAGATCATCACTCGCGGTTGGCGCACAACGTCAATCTGGATGATGCCTAGTGCGAGCAGGCCACCAATATCTTGTGGTCGCAAACGATGCCCTGCCGGGATGACCGTCTGGCCGGGGCGAACATCTTCCCCAACCTTGATGACGTTGTCGCCGTGTCGCACTTCTTTCATAATGGTGACGGCCCTGCCCTCTAGCTCCGTGTCTTCCAGCATTACCACTGCATCGGCATTCCGGGGCAGCATCCCGCCGGTATGCACGAGTACCGTCTCACCCGGCCCGATATCGATAGCAGGCGCTTGCCCCATCGGCAGCTCACCGACGAGCGCTAGCAAAACGTGGCAATCCGGACCACAGGCGGCGGCATCGCGCTGGCGCACGGCGTAACCATCGACCGTACTGCGCGGGAATTCCGGTAGGGGCTGTGGCGAAGTGATGTCTCGCGCTGCCACCCGACCGATGGCCTGCTCTGTGGCAACGATCTCACGATCGCTGAGGGGCGTGGCATGCTTTAGGAACAAGGCGAGAGCCTCGTCGGCGTCCATAAGGTGATCGAAAAATCGCGGCATAACTGGGTCTGCTCTCTTACCAATCTACGACAACGCTTCGCCACAGATTGTAACGACCACGCCGCGCGCTGTCATAGGACGTCTGATGTGCACAGGGGGGCTAAAGCACCTGTTTGGAGTGTAGCGGGTGGCTTAGGCGCTGGACGCATTTGTCATGGGTTTGTTGCATCGCGGTCGTGCTTGCGTTTGGCGATGGTATATAATCAGGATAACGTCCGGGGCCAGCATCAATCGGCTGTTTACCGATCGCAAGGCGAAACGCGATGGCCAGCAAACAATACAATCCATACTATGCAAATTCGCATGCCTTGATCATCGGTATTGACGCTTACGCCGCCTTCCCCGCCCTCTCGACCGCCACCAAGGGCGCAGAATCACTGGCCGATCTCCTGGTCAGCGAACTTGACTTCCCGGCGGATAACATCATCACGCTGCTCAATGAAGAGGCCAGCCAGCGCAACATCCGGCGCAAATTGACTGACCCGTTTTCGCGCCTCAATAAGGTTGGCCCGGATGACCGCGTGTTGATCTACATCGCGGCGCACGGCGTCACACTGGATACTGCGGTCGGTGAGGTCGGCTACATCGTCCCGGCGGATGCTGAGCCAGCCTACGAAGACACCCTGCTGGCCATGGACGAACTGACCCACACCGCCGCCGAGCGAATCCATGCCAAGCATGTGCTCTTCCTGATCGATGCCTGTTTTTCCGGCTTCGCCACCATGCGCGGTGACGCCCGCGCCCGTCAGATCGAAACCTACCTCAGCAATCCTACCCGGCAGGTCATCACCGCCGGCACGCGAGATCAAGCGGTGAGCGATATGTGGGGGCCAGACGGTCACGCGCTATTCACAGGATTCTTGTTGCAAGGGCTGCGCGGGGCCGCACCCATGCCCGGCGGCATCCTGCGCGCTTTTCATCTGGCGGGCTATCTGCAAGATCAGGTGGCGCAGCACTCTCGCTCGCATCAGACGCCGCAATACGCCCAGTTGATGGGTAGTCAGGGCGGCGACTTCGTTTTAGCCATTCGTCCGGTGGAGGAACTGCCCCAACGACTGCTAAGCCTGGCAAACAGCCATGATCCGACCCAACGGCTGATTGTGGTCAGTGAACTGCGAGAATTCTGCGAAGACGTGGACAATGCCAAGCAAGCTGCGACAGCCCTGGCTGCCATTCAAGACTTAGCGAACGATGATCGCGATTTGATGGTCCGCTCCGCAGCCCGCGCGGCCCTGCGCGATCTGATGCCAGTCACCAACGTCACCAAACTAGAACGTGAAAAGCCCATTGTCGCCGTTCCGCCGGTGGCATTCTATGAGATGGATGCCTCGGAAGATGACACCCAGGTCGGCCCGCGCCGCCGCGTTACGCCAGAGATCTTCGAGCCGGTGCCGCCAACCCCGGTGAGCCAGCCCGATCCCAAAGTCAAGACGCGCCCCAACCGTCCGACGATGCCCGTCCCACCGGTGCAGCGTTCTGCTTTGTCTACCCCGCTGTGGGTGCTAGTAGGGTCCCTGGTGATTATCGCTGCTGCCGTCGGTGGTTTGATCTGGGGCGATGTACTGGATGTGCGGCGGGTGCTGGCCCAAACGGAGTCGCCCGCAGCAACGCCCACCCTGGCGATTCTCGATCTGGCTGAACAAGGCGTGTCAGCCAATGAGGAGTGGACGCCGGTTGTTGCCGATATGGACGGCGTACCCATGGCGCTGGTGCCCGTCGGCTGTTTGGATCGCGGGGCGCAAGGTGAGATCTGCCTTGAAGAGCCGTTTTGGATCGACGTGAATGAGGTCACCAACAAGCAGTATGGCGACTTCGGGCGCTACTCCGGCGATCAGGTCCCGCGCGACTCGGTGACCTGGTCGGAGGCAGAGGCGCACTGCGAGGCACGGTCGGCGCGCCTCCCAACAGACGCCGAGTGGGATTATGTGGCCCGCGGCCCGGACGGTCTGCGCTACCCCTGGGGTGATACCTTTGTGCCAGCTTATGTGGTCTTCAGTGAGACAGCCGGTGGCAGTTCCGCTGAGGTGGGCAGCCGACCGTTTGGCGCGTCATGGGTGGGTGTGGTTGACCTGAGCGGCAACCTGCGCGAGTGGGTGGCCGACGCAGACGGTGATCTGCGCGTGGTACGTGGCGGGTCTTGGGCCTTGGCCGCCTTCGCACAGGCCACCACTTACCGCACCACCCTCGACCCCGATAGCAGCATGATCGACCTCGGTTTCCGCTGCGCCCGCGACTATTGATGTTCCCGAAAATTGGCTATCAATCGAACCCGTTTCGTTCGGTGACGGACGATGAATGGGCCGCGCTGGCGGTTCTCCCCTCCCCAATCCGTGCTCTGGCGGATCAACTTGAGCGTGATGGTCGGCTGCACGTGCAGTTCATCGGACGCAAAGGGCGCGGTAAATCCACCATGTTGCGTGGGATCGGTCTGCTGCTGGAAGATCGCGATTGGCGGATTGGTTTCGAGTACGTTCCACTGGGGCAGCACAGTCTATCCAGCGAGATTGCCGACCTCGATGCCTTGTTGATTGATGAGATTCAGCGCGTGTGGCCCCGGAACATCTGGCGGCTGTTGCGCCAGGCAAAGCGCCATCAGGTGACCCTGCTAATGGGGACACATCTCAACAT
>JAADYZ010000518.1 GCA_010092775.1 Chloroflexota bacterium | reverse complement strand
GTCCAGGCAAGTGCCGTTGATCACCGCTTTTGGCTTCCCCACCGCATTGATCAAGGGACGGCCCGCCGCGGACCCCCGCACAAAAATCTCACCGCCCTTCGCGCCATACAAAAAGGTCTGTCCGACATCGCCATGTACGACGAGTTTTCCGCGCCTCATGATCTGCGCCAACTGATCCTGCCCATCACCATGCAAGTGCACCTCAGCCCCATCCAGCCCCGACGCAGCATAGTCACCGACATCCCCATACAAGTCGATGCGCACAGGCTGGTCAACGCCGCCGATTCCGCAGGCTGCGAACCGACCACCACGCCAGTTAATGGCGAAAATCTGTGCCCAACCCGCTCTGATCCCATCTACGATGGCATGCGCTGCGGCGTCCAACCCTTCCGCCGGGAAGCCCAAGGTATCGATCACCAAAGTGCTCTGGCCTGCCAAGGGGCTTGTGATGGCTCCTCGCGTTTCAAGCGTCACCCGGCGAATGGCTTGTAAACTGGGCCTATGGCCGTTCGTGAGCCTGGGTTCATCGATCAGTAGTGGAACGGCATCAAACAAGGTGGCCAAACCACGGTCGACCAGCGCCACCAAAGACGCCCGCTTTTTGCTGCCCAGTGGCAGCCTTCGATCTCGCATTCGGGTCAACAAATCGACCGAGAAGGTCCACTCTGCGTCCCCTCCGGCTAGCCCCGATTCCACCAGATGATTGAGTAGGCTTGTGGTGTCCTCCCAATTGCGGTCAGCCAACCAACCGCGCAACCATGACCACGCCCCTTCAAGGTCGTGCTGGGCCGTGCCCTCAAGCGCCTCTGTCAACCGATCAGAGCGGGGAGAGGTGCCAGCTTCAGGTCGCGCTATGAGGCTTGGGTCTACTTGCTCACGATCTGCCCTCAACATGATTGGCTCGCCGAATTTGTTCGTGCATACCAATCCTTCGTCTGGCGAATAGCTGAAGCGGAAGGCCCCGCCATCGGTGTAGGAACCGCCCCGCGCTACCCAGTAGTGATCGGCAACCGGCATGTAACGCTTGTCCTCGCCATGCAAGGAGCGCAAACAGGCGTTGATCGCCTGCCGCTCTGAGGCAATCAAGCCAATCTGTACAGGATCACTGAACTCAGGACCTAGATTCTCATACAAGGCGAAGACCTGAGGGCGCAGCATGCTCGTGTCGGTGATGCCAATTAACTCGCTGCAGCCCTCATCCGCCTTCGAGCGCGCCACGATGAAGAACCAGGGGCCATCTGGCGACCCATGTAGATGCGCTCCCTGCACCGCCCGGTACAATCGCTGCTTGTCCGCTGGCAGCATGTGGAAGTCATGTTCCGTCGTTGGTGCCATCGCCTCCAGGCTAATCTCCAGCGGATACTTGTACACCCGATCGAAGAGGTCAAACAGCAGCGCCGCGACTTCGGTATCAGTCAGGAACAGCGGTGACATGTTTCGCTGCTTGAGATACTCGCCCACCGCGTGATAATTGGCGAAGTCACCATTGTGTACCAGCGCCTCATTCAGGCCAACAAATGGATGTGCGCCACCCGGATGCCACACCCGACCCTTGGTCGGGTAGCGCTGATGGGCGATCCACACATGGGCAGTCTGATCCTGAAGCTGATAGTACTGCACGACCTGCTCCGCATAGCCGACGATCTTCAAAACCGATAGATCGCGCCCATGACTGAGAACGAAGGCTTGTTTCTCACCCAGGCTGGCATAGAGTGCTGCATTTAGCCGAAAGGAGTTCTGGTAGACGAACTCGTCTTCGACATCACGTGCGCTCAGATCGGTCAAAGCGTGCTTCTCCGCAAAGCGATCGAGCACATCTGGCTTAACCCGTACAAACAAGCGCCACACATCTGGG
Source organism: Chloroflexota bacterium (assembly GCA_010092775.1). Lineage (GTDB taxonomy): Bacteria > Chloroflexota > Anaerolineae > Aggregatilineales > UBA3940 > TC-71. The sequence goes on along the minus strand of JAADYZ010000518.1, from coordinate 10,635 downwards.
GGGCGGACCTCCAAACCCTCAACCTCACGGTGGTCCTCGAGGTGGGGGAGGTCAACGGCATGAGCCACCTCGAAATAAGGCGTGATGAACTGCTTCTCCAACTCCGCTCGCGCCGATTGGTCCAACAGCGCGATCTGTAGCAGAGTGTGAGAGCGCAGCGTGTCTCGGTCGACACCCATCTGGGACGGATCAAGCCCTGCCATCGCGATGCCACCGCCCTTGCCGTTCCCTCGATTGTGCATTTGCGTCGATGCCGTCTCAACGTGCCGCCCTGCAATGGGCCGGGCAGACGCCAGCCCCAATACGCCGCAGCCGCCCTCAGCCGCCGGCTGCTGATCCCTCACAATCCGCTCGCCGAACTCAAACAATCCACGGCGCGCAGCCAGGTGCTTTTCAATCCTCATCATGTTCTCTCTCACCCTTCCAGATAGACGAGCAAATCTGAACGACCGCGCAGCTGCGCCACCGACGACAGGCCTAGCTGCCCGAGAATCCCCGCGAGTTGCCAGGTCCAGCCGGTATACATGTTGACGATCTTACGCCAGCTCTCTTCCATATTGACCAGCTTCGCCTGCTCCGGGTCCGTCGTCGTGATCCCAAAGGGGCAGCCCAGACCCTTCTCACATTGTGCGATCCGAATGCAGCCAATCGCGACCAGTTCCGCCGTACCCAGGATGGCCCCGTCGGCACCGAGCGCGATGGCTTTTGCCACATCATAGGCGGTGCGCAGACCACCTGACGCCATCAGCGTCACTTCGTCCCGAATCCCCTCTTCAATCAGGAACTGGTGTACCTTAGGGATGGCATACTCAATCGGCATCGCGATGTTCTTTTTGGCGATCTCTGGTGCCGCACCTGTTCCGCCGTAGGCGCCATCCAAATGAACGATATGCGCTCCAGCGTAGTACGATCCCACTGCCACCATATCAACATCGGTTGGTGTGGAAACCTTCACACTGATCAATCCCGCCGGGTTGACCTGCTTCAGCCAATCAACATGCTTCTTGTGATCCTCCACCGAGTAAACGCTGTGGAAGGGGAAGGGTGAGAACAACGATGTTCCCTCAACCGCCTCCCGGATTTGCGCGACGGTCTCGGTGTTCTTGTTGCCCAGGAGGTGGCCGCCAAGACCCGGCTTCGCTCCCTGTGCATACTTAATCTCGATGATCGGACTACGTTGGAGCGTGCCCTCATTGACGCCAAACAGCCCGGTGGCGACCTGCGTAATGATGGCCTCCGCGAAGGGGATCAACTCATCCGGATACCCCCCCTCTCCAGTAGAGGTGAATGTACCCAACGCCTGCGCAGCTCGTACCCTGGCCATCATCACCGGCATGCCAATCGATCCATATGACATGCCCGCGCCGTACCAGGGCATAGGCATGCGCCGTACAGGTCGTCCATCATCGCGACGGTTGAGCACAATCGAAAGGTCGAAGTCACTGGGGTCTGCCTGCACAATCTCACGCGGATCGCGTTCTAGCTCAAAGGCAAAGGCCATTCGGTCGAAACCACCGTCAGACTGCCCGACGCGAAACTCCATCATCCCGCTGGGCGCCGTGCCGCTGCGAGCCTGTTCCTGCATCGATAGCAGCAAGGAGGTCGGCCAGCGGAAGTCGCCTTCCTTGTTTTCCGGTTCGGGGAGTTTCGCATAAGCACTCAGCGGAGCGCTGCCCCCAAGTCGCGCTTTGAATATGGTATCCTCATCTTGAAACCAAATCGTCCGGCCAATTTCGCCGCGCAGGCGGCGCACTTCCCGCAAACCCATCGCTCCGAGTGCTTCAAGTAGTTGATCTCGCCAGGCGTTCATCAAGTTGAGCAGCCGCTGGGAGCCCCATTCGGGATCGAAGTCCTCGGCTTCAATTGGCGTTGGGCCACGATCATCCCACAGCGATGATCCCCAGGCGACCAGCACGACCACATCGATCGCTACCAGATCCGCGCCACAGGCGATGATCTTAGGCAGATGCTCCGCCGCTGCGATCCCACCGCTGACGATCAGCGTAACTTGATCCCGCAGCGCGGCTTTCACAAGCGCATCATGGACCTCTTTCACGGCGATCGGAAGCGAACGCCCAGCACCATCTTGCCCAATCTCATCTGCCGTCAGGTGAATAACCCGCAGACCAGCTTGCACCCAGCCAATCGCTTGTTCGGCAGCCTCGCTGGAAAGCGGCATCAGTCCCCCTACAATCGCCTCAGGGTAGCGCTCATGCAGGGCGCTGGCTGGGTGCAAGACGTCTGCCGCGCTCCCATCGATTTCGACATAGGGTGGGGTCAACCAACCTGGTAAGTCTTCTATCTCATTTGCCGAAGTGCGAACGGCGAGCCACCCGTTGTGCTCGGCGAGATCGTGGTCCAACTCGCCTGGCCGGAAGATGGCCAGTGTATCCAGTTGCTGAGCAGCCCGCGCCAGGGCCCGAAAGCCGCCCCGACTGGGCAGAGGTTCAAACAGCGGATTGAAGATGATGGGCAGCGGGAGGCTCAACCAGTTGGCAGGCTCATCGACCAACTGCCCCGATTCGTCAAAGTGTAGATGCGGGGTCGAGTTGCCTATTGCCACTGCCGTAGAAATGTGCTCCCGTCCATGAATCCCGTCGCGCGTAGGCCGGACAATCTCACTCATATCCAGCCATATGCCTTCGAAGCCCTGTCCGGCGAACTTTCCACCATAGCCGGCCCCAGAGATCGGGATGCGACCTGTCTCGGCCTGATACCAGGTCTGTGTGATGATCTCCGCTGTCCAGTAATTGTCCCCGCGTTGGCTACTACCTTCGAATACTGGATGACCATACTTGACGTAATGGCCGCCTTCTTCGATCCAAAAGCGGGCGGCGTAGCCACCGCCTGGCGGCGGTGCCGGTTGTGTTGAAATATGATAGCGTTGTTTATTGAGCATCTGTTCTCCCTGTGCAAAGCACCACTCACTCACGCAGCACATGGCTTGACTCTAGGCGAGCGATGCAGCCTCAACAGGCAAGCCGTCACAACGGCACTTGCGACTGCATTCGGCACTGAATTGATGTTGATCTATTGGAGTCTTACAACCACCGCGAGCCTGTTTTGTCGAGCGGTTACCCGTTTCGGTTTGTCAGGTCGCTGCTTTGGGGAGAACAGGGTGTGGTTGACCCTGGGAGGCATCCGCCGAGTCGTTCGATTTTCCTGGCCGCTTGGCCAGTTAACCTCACCGTAGTGAGGAACCTCCACCTCGTCACCCTCGAAAGAGGGCCGGGCGCTTGATTTCCCCGGAGTAGATTTTCGATAGACTGTCCTTTTAGATCGTTAACGCCGCAGATAGTATTCAAATGGGACGGACTTGTCAAGCCCTGCCCCGATTTAACCAGCACGGTGCCATAGCGTCTTCTAGCGCTAAACGGATGTAGCTCCAGGAAACCCATTCGTTGTTGAGCAGCAGGCTCGGTGTGCCCGTGACCCCGAAATCGCGTGCTTCCTGTTCAATCTCATCCGCTGTTTGCTCTACATCATACGACCGAATGCAGGCAACGAAATCATGTTCGTCAAGGCCGATGTCTGTGGCCATTATGATGAAATTGCTTTCGACGTAGCCAGTTATCCCGAGGTCTCGGTAAGTCGCCCAGGTTTTTTCCTGTATCTCCCAGAAGCGACCCATCTCCCCCGCGCAGATGGCGGCCTCTGCCGCAGCCTGAGAATAGGCAGGTCGGACAAAGCTCATCGGTTTTGCAATAATACGTAAGTGTCCGGGTCGCACATACTCCTCGATGATTGAACGCTGGTTGTTCCAAAACTCATAACAGTAGCTGCAGCTATAGTCGATAAATTCGATCATCACGTTTGGAGCGTCTGGGTCACCAATCTCGAAGCCGGGATAATCAACCGTCCGCTGGGGGAAATCCTCATAGTACGACGCGTGGAGGCCCAACATAGAGCTGATCATTTCGGACGTCTCTTCTAGCCCTGTCGTTGACGGCTGGTCATGCGCTGCCTTTGGCGAGATAGGTTGGTTGTGCGCCGGCGCACCGGCTGCTTGGAGGTCTCCAGGATTGGTTGAGTCTTGTCCATCACATCTCCTGAATCAACCAGGGTGAGCTCCATCGTGAGCTCACCCCAATTATAGACGAGACATCATTGGGAAAGTAAACGAGTTTATTGCAGTTCTGCATCAATGGCTTGAACGAGATCACCGTAGACAAACTGGGCACCACGATATCCGACCGTCTGCCCGTTGACAAAGAGTGTGGGTGTACCTGTCACCCCGATGGTCTGAGTTTCGCGCAGCACCGCTTCAATCTCAGCGATCGTTTCGGGTGAGCTATAGCAGGCTTCGAACTCGGCTTCACTCACCCCGGAAAGCTCCGCAAACTCGCGGGTCATGATCGCTGGCGTATAGGCGTTTGGCCCATTGCGACGAAAGATACCCCACAGAACGTCATGATACTCCCAGAAGACGCCCTGTTCGGCGGCACAAACAGCAGCACGCGCGGCTGGGGTAGAGGTCGTCGGATTGACGAAGGCTACCGGCTTATAAACAATCCGCAGTTGCCCATCGCGCACGTAGTCTTCAATCAATTGGTGGACTGCCTCGCTCAGATCGTTGCAGTGTGGGCAGCTAAAGTCGGAGTATTCAACGAGCGTAACAGGTGCATTGGGGTCACCCAGGCTAAAGCCGATCGCACCTGCCCCATATTCACGATCGATCGATTGTTCAAGACCGCTGTAATCGATGCTGACGGCAGCCGCCTGGCCACCGGGGATAACGGTCGCGGCGATCACACCGACCACCAGCACTACCGCTGCGACGGCAATGCCGATGACAATCGGCGTTTGATTTCTGGATTGCGAACGCCGACTACGGCTGCTGCTGGACGATTTGCTGCTGCTGCGACGTCTGCGGGATGAAGACTTGGCCATGGTATTCTCACCTCAATAGGGCTTAGGATTCTGCATACGCTGATTCTTTATGCCTGATCCTAGCGCCAGGACCTTGGCGATGCAATCCACGCTTCTGCCCAAGCTCGCACGCGCATCTGCTCAGCGCTGCCCTACGCAGACAGGCCAGCCGTCAACGACAGGCTGGCCTAGGACCATCAGTTCTGGTTGGAAGGCAAAGTTGCTTAAGGCAGTTCAGCTTCGATAGCAGTGATGATGCTGTTGACATCGCCGCGTACCTGCTGCCCGTTGACGAAGATCGTGGGTGTGCTTCGGACGTCCATACTTAAAGCCTCTTCGACCAGGGCATTGACCAGCGCTTCGGTTTCGGCACTGGCGAAGCAGCTATCGTATTCATCAACGTCGAGCCCTTCGACGTTAGAGATGGCAGATCGAAGCCCGTTGGGTGTGTACCCGGCTGTTCCAGCCACTTGCGAACGTGCCCAGATGGCGTCTTGACCTTGGTAGAACAAGCCCTGCTGCCCTGCGCAGATTGCGGCTGTCGCAGCGGGTATCGACGTGGGTGGGTTGATGAAAGACAGAACCTTGAATACAAACTTCACATCTCCACGGGGCGCGTAGGTACTGATGACGCTTTTCAGGGCCGCATGCAAGTTACCACAAGCACCGCAGCTAAAGTCAGTGTATTTGACCACCGTCACGGGTGCGTTTGGCTCGCCGAGCGCAAATCCGGGTGCGTCTCCGAATGAGGTATCCACAGACTGTGGAAGGTCGTCAAACTCCGTGCTGACGGTAGTATCGGTGGGGCTAGTCGCCATTGTGATCAGAACGACCGCGACGAGCAGAAAGGCTGCCCCTCCGATCACCCCGGCGATGAGTGCCGTGTTCTGGTTGCGCCGCCGTGAACGACGGGAGGAACGAGAGCGGCTGCTCCGCGATGTTTTTGATTGCGCCATAAGGCACCTCCTAAGAATCCAGTGTCGTTTTCGATTCGACCTGCTTTGGCCGCGGCCAAGGCAGCATCCAGGGGACTTGTTTCATGTAGCGGGCGTACCGATCACCAAAGGCATTCAGCATCCGACGCTCTTCAATGAGCGACCCAAAGACGAAATAGGCTGTGCTGCCGAGGCAGAATACCAGCCAGTTGACGGTCATCACCGGGACAGCCCATATCAACAGCAGTGAAAAGAAATACAATGGATGGCGCACCAGCCGATAGACGCCATTTGTCTGTAAGTCCTCTTCCGGCAGCGGGAGCGGTTTGTCATCGACTAGCGCCACGATTTGGCTGAGCCCCACAAACCGAAGCAAGTCGATAGACAAAACCGATATCACCAAACCGACCAAGCCAGTGACTTGAAGCGCCGTCAGCAGGACCGACCAGGGTAGACCAACCGCGTAGACCGTCTCGTTCGGCAGCACAAGCACCAGAACCAGGGCCGGAAGAATCGTCAAAACAGAAAATGCGTTGTAGGCAAATCGATACAAACCCTGTATAGGGCGTTCGCCAAAGATGCCCGTCAGTCCTTGCTTCAGTTTAAGTCCGGCGGTGAGGCTGTGAATGACTCCAAAGCCTAGCATCGCGCCGAGAATGGCTGCGGCGTTTGCCCACATCTTGTTCGTTTCCTCGTCCAATGTGCGTTATTCTACCCCTACTTAAGCCAACCTCCGGGGGCAATATGACGGTTGGCGTATTCTACAGGAAGAACATCACACCGGAGTAACGCCATGACCAAAACGCCCATGAACAGCGTCGCCATTATCGGCAAGAAGCGCGATGGCATCCAACTGGACCCTGAGGAGATTAGGTTCTTCATCGACGGATACAATCGTGGCGAGATTCCCGATTACCAAGCGTCCGCTTGGTGTATGGCGGTCTACATGCGGGGCATGTCTTACGCCGAAACCAGTCAGCTAACACAGGCGATGGTTGACTCGGGCGAGGTCTTGGATTTTTCAGACGTGGTTGACCGGGTTGTGGACAAACACTCAACCGGCGGCGTTGGCGACAAGACCACCCTTGCCGTGCTGCCGATGGTGGCTGCCTGTGGCGTTCCTGTGGCCAAAATGTCTGGGCGTGGATTGGCCTTCACCGGGGGCACACTCGACAAGCTGGAGAGCATCAGCGGTTTCAATACCCAACTCTCGCGTGATCAGTTCAAGACCTTGCTGCGCGATCAAGGCATTGTCATTGCTGGTCAGACCGGCCAGCTTGCCCCGGCTGATGGCAAACTCTATGCCATCCGCGACGTGACTGGCACCGTCTCAAGCATCCCACTGATTGCCAGTTCGATTATGAGCAAGAAGATCGCCGGAGGCGCCACCGCTATCGTGCTGGATGTAAAGGTCGGCCTTGGTGCCTTTATGCAGCGCCTTGAAGACGCAGAAGAACTCGCCAAGACCATGATCCGCATCGGCGAGGACTTCGACATGGAGGTCACCGCCCTCATCTCCGATATGAACCAGCCTCTGGGCAACGCCGTTGGCAATGCACTGGAGGTGCGCGAGGCGATTGATACCCTGCGCTGGGGTGGCCCCGCCGACTTTGTCGAGCACAGCCTGGTGATAGCTGGGCACATGCTCCGTCTGGCCGGGGTAGCTCAAGACAAAGACCTCAAAGATGCTCGGGCCATGTTGCAGGAAAAGCTAAGCAACGGCGAGGCTTGGAACAAGTTCTGCCAGATGGTCGAGAACCAAGGCGGCGATATCGCCCAGATCAATAACCCTGACCTGCTGCCCAGGGCACCCATCGTTCAGGTTGTTGAGGCAGAACGCAGTGGCTACCTGCAAACGATCAACTCGCGTGAAGTTGGGTTGGCTGCGCTCCATCTTGGAGCTGGCCGCTATCGCAAAGAGGACCCGGTTGATCATGGAGTCGGCTTGGAAATCTGGCATAAGGTTGGCGACTTTGTGGAGAAAGGCCAGCCCCTCTTTACAATCCATGCGCGCACAGAGAGTGCTGCAGAAATCGCACGCCATCGCGTAGGCGCAGCCCACGTCTGGTCAGAACGACCGGGTATGCCCCTATTCTACAACACGCTGTTTACCGAAACAGAACGCGTTCCTGGGCGTATAGAGCCATAGACCTACACTAGTCATCCCAGGAGCCTCTTATGACGCCCCGCCTCCGCGCTGCTGCCAGCAAAGGCGCGATCATTGGCCATCAGCATCTGCGACCTCGGGCGGCCCTCTTTGTCGTCGATGCAGGGCAGATCGATGTATTCCGCACCCTGTACGACGCCCATCTAAGTGATCGAGAGAAGCTAGTTGAGTTCTCCCTGAGCCGCTATGACGGACGTCAGATTATGCTGGATCATCTTCGGTCGGGAAATGATTTGCTGATTGCAGTTGAAGTTCAGGGGCGCATCCGGCTAGATCGCCTGATGCAGGCCTTTCATCTGGCGCGATCCGCCGACGCAATGTTCTACCCTGTGGGCTGTCTGGCTGCTCCGTTGCGCCCGCTCACGCTACGCTCTGTCGCCGTTATTGAGCCTCCATTTGCGGTCCCGACTCAGCAAGTCGAAGTTGATGAGACCTGGCTGAACATCCTCGTCAAGCAGGTCGCACTCGCGACCGAACAGGCCGAGCAACTGCTGGTCCGTTGGCGTGAAGAGGGCACCTTGCCTACAAGCTAGCGCGGCTCCACAAAGACATACTCGGCTACCTTGCGCCCAATGATGACCTGAGTGGGCTCATGCTCCCCCACCATCAGCGACAAGGGTCCTTCAAATGGCTCGATGGCCTCCAGCGTCAGGCAAACGTCGGGGCGAATGCCTCGCTGATCCAGGTATTCCAGCAGATCAGTCTCCTCCGGTCCAATCCACAAGACTCGCCCCTGGTAACCGACCTGAACATCTGCCAGGTGCAGCGCCGAAGGCTCGACGAGTTCGCCGTCCGCCGTCGGAATGATGTGGCCGTGTGGGCAAGTCTCCGGATTCCCCAGAAAGTCTGAAAGCCGATTGGTGAGTTCTTCACCAGTGGCGTGCTCTAGCTTGCAAGCCATGTCATGTGACTGTGCCCAGGAAATGCCCAGGTGATCGTAAAGGAAGCGTTCCCATAAGCGGTGGCGGCGCACCACCGAAATGGCGTCCTGGCGACCATAGTCGGTGAACTGCACACCCTTATAGGGCAGGTGCACGATCATGTCCCGCTCAGCAAGGCGCTTCATCATCTCATTTGCCGACACTGTGGAAACGGACATCCGCTCAGCGATCCGAGAGATGGCCACGGGTTCGTCTCCTTCGGTCAATTCTAGGATCGTCTTCAAATACATCTCAACGCTTTCAGATTCAGCCATGACATCTCCACGCATCCACTAAGGCATTTGAAATCTGTCGAACAACTTGCTATCATTATAGCATAATTTAGAACGATTACAAATAGGGAATGATTATAATTAGTCGCAAGGTGTTCCCATGAGTGATTTGACAGGTAACCCTTTGATCCAAGGGCTCAAGACATCTGGGGCGCGGATTACTGCCCAGAGGATCGCCATATGTGAATGGCTCACCGGCAACGAAACCCACCCAACAGCTTCGGATGTCTACGCGGCGCTTCGCGCGGACTATCCAACCATGAGCCTGGCAACGGTCTACAACACCCTGAGTGCCCTTCAGGACCTGCACCTGATTTCTGAAGCAGGCAAACTCCCTGATGGCAGCACCCGCTACGATCCCAGTGCTGATCCACACGTGAACTTGATCTGCACCGCCTGCAATCGCATCTATGATTTGCACGATGTGGACGTTGACCAACTCTTCACCGCTGCCAAAGCGGACGGATTTCGCATTGTCAATACCATCGTATCAGTTTATGGCATCTGTCAGGATTGCCAGTCTGAGGAAGAAGCACATGCTGAACGCTGAACCCAAGAAGCAAAACACAACCGCCAACTTAGCAGAGGAGCGCTGCGCGGAAATCCTGGTGGATGCCATCACCCAAGACCAGCGCTTCCTGAGCGCCGATGTTGACGAGGAGAAGCGCGAAGTTCATCTGACTTATGACGCTGACAAAATGACAGCCAGGGATGCCACCCAATTTGTCCGCCGCGTCAGCGAGAACCTGCATCAAAACTACGAACGCTGTACCTTTCGCACGACTGGGATGCGCTGTGGCGAGTGCGCCAACGCCCTGGAGCGGCAGCTCGCCACTTTGCCTGGCGTGCCGCTGGCCGCGGCCAATGCGGCATCGCAGACGGTTGCAGTTACCTACGATCCCGCTTTTATCTCGATTGACTCAATCGAAACTCGGGTGCGCGAACTGGGTGTCTCACCAAGACCAGCCGAAGGCAATGAAGATCACGGCCCTGCCTGGTGGAGTCAGGAGCGCCTGGAACCGATCCTGGTGGTAGTCACTTTGCTGGCCCTTATTGCGGGTGTCGCTGGTCAATGGCTGGCTGCGCCCGAATTCTTCGTCGCGACAATGGGTGTCATCGCCTACGTAGCAGGCGGCTACTATGGCGTACTGGAGGGCTTTGACTCGCTGCTAAAGCTGGAGATCAACGTCGATCTGCTGATGGTCCTTGCAGCCTTTGGCGCGGCGCTAATCGGCAGTTGGCCCGAAGGAGCAACGCTGCTCTTTCTCTTTTCACTGAGCAATGTGCTTCAATCCTATGCGATGGACCGATCTCGCCAGGCCATACGTAAACTGCTCGACCTACGGCCCGCGACTGCACTCGTGCGGCGTGGCGACCAAGACATCGAAATGCCAGTAGAAGAAATCCAGGTCGCCCCGCCAGTAGGCCATGTAGTGCAGATCGATATCCGG
>JAADYZ010000517.1 GCA_010092775.1 Chloroflexota bacterium | reverse complement strand
TCCCGATACCGGCTGGGAAGACTATGTCGATGGCTGGGACGTTGTTCTGCCGGACGGAACAGTCGTCAAGCCGGACCCGAACAGTCCCTTCACCCGGCTGCTTCTCCACCCCCACGTGACGGAACAACCGTTTACCCGCAGCCAGAGCGGCATTATCATCCCAGAAGACGTCACAACGGTAACGGTCCGGGCGCATGACTTGTTGCATGGCTTTGGGGGCGTGGAAGTTGTCGTCGATCTGACGCAGCCAACAGGTGAAAACTACGAGGTGAGCCGCAACTCCTGACAGTATACTCAATCGAAGTGAACGCCTTAGCGAGGATGAAGCAAGTCTATGCTAGAGATTAGCCCTGAAGCGGCTGAACGTCTTCTGGATATTATGGAACAAAACGGCCAGCACGATCATGCGGTACGCTTCAAGATCATGGGGCGCGGCGTGGAGGAATTTCAGTACGATTTTCGAGCCATCGATCGACGCCTGAAAGAAGAGCATGAAGTTGAGTCGGAACAACATGGCCTGATCATCTGGCTGTCTCAACAGGATGTTGATGATCTGGATGGCGCGGTGATCAGCCTGAGCGCCGAAGGGGGCTTCAAGATCGATAACCCCAACCCAGTATGGCGTGATGGTGAGGGGCGAGAGATCGCTCAGTTGATTGAAGAGAAGATCAACCCGGCGGTAGCCATGCATGGGGGCACTATTTACCTGGTCGATATTGCGGGCGATACCGTCTATGTACGAATGGGTGGAGGCTGCCAGGGTTGCAGCCTGCGCAATCTGACCCTCAAAGGCGGCATCGACAAGATGATTCGAGAGGTCGCGCCACATATCGGACAGGTGATCGACGTAACCAAGCACGAGCAAGGTCAGAATCCCTACTACACGGGCGCGAGTCGGGGAGAGTCACCTGTCGGCGCGCAATCAACCGATTAGGCAGCCTCGTCCAGGTTTACCAAGCAATCGGCTGCCGATCGCGGAAGAAGCCATCGGTTGGGCCATCATCGGGCAGCGTAGCCAGCCAGACCGCCGTATCTGCACCTTGCTCCACACTACGTGGAGCCGACGGCCCCCCCATCTCGGTGCGCACCCAGCCGGGGCACATCGCGTTGACCTTGATGTTGTAGCCTCGTACTTCACTTGCAACCACACGGGTCAATGCATTGAGGCCCACTTTGGACATCTTATAGGCGAAGGTATAGCTGCCCATTCCCTCGCAGATCGCCCCACCACCTGATGACACATTGACCACCCGACCGTAGTTGTGCTGCCGCATTAAGGGGACCAAAGCTTGGCACATCATAAAAGGGCCAAGGGTGTTGATCTCAAAGGCGCTGCGGACCGTTTCCGCCTCGACGTTGAAGACACTCACGCCCTCATCCGGGTAGACTCCCGCATTGTTCACCAGCATATCCAGCCGGCGGTAGGTTTGCATAATCCACTCAAGCAGCGCTTGGATGCTTGTCTCATCACTGACATCAAGCTGATGATAGGCGACTGAATAGCCCTCGCCCTCCAACTCAGCGACAGCGGCTCGGCCCCGTTTTTCGTCACGACTCGTCAGAATCACTTCAAGTCCACGGGCCGCAAGCTGCTTGCAAACCTGGTAACCAATGCCGCGATTAGCGCCAGTTATCAAGGCGATCTGGGTCATTCGGTCAATCCGATAATGTCGACTGGTTCGATGTCTTCCGACAAATCAAAACCAAACACGCGGCTGTAGAAATAGTACTCTGCTTCAATCGCCCGGATGATCGATGCGGCTTTGCGAAACCCATGCTGTTCGCCTTCAAAGGGTACATAGGCATGGGGCAAGCCATTCTTCCGCAGCGCCTCAAGCATGATCTCCGCTTGAGATGGTGGCACAATTTTGTCTTCTAAGCCCTGCAACAAAATCATCGGACAGTTGATATCGTCGACGAAATTCACCGGGGAGCGATTGTAGTAGGTTTCCTTTGCTTCCGGATAAGGGCCTATCAGCGAGTCGAGGTAGCGTGCTTCGAACTTATGGGTGTCTTCCACGAAGGCTTCCAATTCGGCCAAACCGAAGTAACTCGCTCCGGCAGCGAAGTAGTCTTTCCAGGTCAGGGCGCGCAGAGTCGTATAGCCACCAGCGCTGCCACCCCGGACGATCACTCTTTCGCCGTCGGCTCGTCCTTGACTGACCAGGTACCTGGCCGCGTTGATGCAGTCCATCACATCAACGATGCCCCAATTGCCCTTGAGCCGCTCTCGATAGGCACGACCATAGCCGGTGCTGCCGCCATAATTCACGTCGACCACGCCAAAGCCGCGCGACGTCCAGTACTGAATACCAAGGTACAAGCGGGCTTTGCTCGCTGAGGTCGGCCCACCGTGACTGATGACGATTAAGGGCGGTTGCTCTCCTGCTGGGCCAACGAAAGCCGGGTTATGCGGTGGGTAGAAGATGGCATAGGCGTCAAGGCCCTCTTCAGTAGGAAAGGCGATCGGCTCTGCAACAGAGAACGTTGACGGGTCTAGCTCTATGTCGCTAGATCGTTTGATCACCTCAATCTCACTGGAGGAGAGCGTCAGTTTAAAGATCAGAAGCCCTGTAGTTGAATTGGCACCGATCAGATAGAGATCACTACCATCGGTCGCAATATCGGTCAATGTGGTGAAGGGGCATTCAAGGGTATTGATTGTGGCCGTTTTCGGATCGATTACCGCCAGGTAGTCTAGGCTATCCTGACTATAAATTGCCGCGATCTTGCCATCTTCAAGGAAGAGGTAACGTACAAATCCGAACAGCCACTGCGGCTGGCCAAATTCAGCCGCCATTGGCGCAATAGCGCGTACTTGCCCGTCTTCTATCTGATAGAGATTCCACCAGCCTGTGCGATCCGAGACAAAAGTCAGTACACCCTCCGGCGACCACTCTGGTTGAAAGATTGATTCACTTTCACCCCCAGCGATACGCCTCTGGTTGGACAAACCCTCCACCGGGTCGAAGTCGGCCAGCCACAACTCAGTACCATCCCAAGGCATTTGCGGATTGTTCCAGCACAGATACGCCAGTTGGGCACCGTCGGGGCTGAAGCGCGGATTGGAATAGAAGTCGCAGCCTTCGACCAACGTTATCTGCCGAGCATCACCCTCCAGCAAGACCAGAGCGATATCGTTGACAACTGATCCATCTTCATGATGGGTCTCGCGAGCACACACGATCCCTTTTCCATCTGGTGTTAGTCGCCCATCAGCATAGCGGATGCTGCGCTCCTGCGGCGGCTCTGGCGTGATAGCTTGGGCCGTTTGATCATCCTCAACCAAATAAAGCCGTTGATCAATGAAATTGGCGTAGATATAGTTATTACCGACTACGATGTCCATTTTGCCGCCATATTCATGCACGAGCGTGCGGCTGTTATGATCCCCTGGAATGCGTTCCCGAAACCTGCCATCATCCAGGCGTTCAATTGGAACATTGCGCCCCGCTTCAAGCGGGCGTCCTTCTACCCAGAAAAGCCGTCCACCATCGACTTGCAAGCGTGACAAGCTGACAACGGAACCAGCCATCAAATCGGCAGAGATTGGCGAGTGCCAAGAACCGTAAGGGGCTGTCGTAGGAGTCATGATTACTCTTTTGTAGGGTTGTGTCAGAATACCGTAATCATAGCCAAACTATGCCACCTAAACAAAAAGACCAGCACTCTGGTGCCGGTCTTTTAACCTAGTTGCTGATTGCGGGTGCTTTTTGCAGGTACTGTGGATCGTCTATTTGTTCGAGCATAAAGTGTGCCATATCTGCTCGGCTCAAGCGACCGCCCACCCCTTTACCTACGTATCCCACCTTGATTTCCCCAGTAGCTGGATCATCCGTCAGCATGGGGACCCGTACAACGACCCACTCCACGTCTGAAGAACGCACGGTATCAACCACCTGCGACATGTCGGCCACCACGTGCCGGGAGACTAGATTCAAGATAACGTTAATCGCATGATTAATGAACTTGGGCTCATCATGCGGATCGGGCACCCCCATCCCTGCAGACACAATAATGCGTTGCACACCATGTTTTTTCATCGCATCCAGAATGTATTGGGTACCTTTCGTGACCGTGAAGGTCGGTTTGTTTTCGGTTGGGCCAAGAGCACTCACCACCACGTCCGCTTCACGAACGGCCTCTTCTACGCGCTCCGGTTGTTCAATTGTGCCCTGTACAATCTGCAAGTTCTGCGCTTTCAAATCATCAAGTTTGCTTGGGCTGCGAGCAAAGGCCGTGACCTGATGCCCCGCAGCCAGAGCCTGTTCGACGAGGTGACGGCCAGTACGACCTGTTGCACCAAAAATGGTTACATTCATTGCGAGCTTATTCTCCCACATCTATAGACCAATTGTTATATATTATAACAACCGGTCTATAGATATTCTAGGATTGGGAGATATCCATGATCAAACCGAATACCTATTGCGGGGTCAGCGAGGGCTACTTAGAATAGCGATCGTAGCCACTAAGGGAAAATACGCCATGAGCAGAATGACAATTCGACTTCGAGTTCTACTGAGCCTCGTTCTGCTGGGGCTTGTCCTACTGCTGACATCATCCTGGTCGCCCGCATCAGCCACCTCAGACAGCCGTCCGAACATTATTTTTATTCTGGCTGACGACATGGGCTGGTCGGACTTGGGCTCTTTTGGCAGCGAAATCGAAACGCCCAACTTAGATGCCCTGGCCTACAATGGCATTCGCGCGACCAATTTCTACAATACAGCTAAATGCTTCCCCACCCGCGCCATTGTACTGACTGGCACTTACGCTCAGCAGAATGGGCTTGCCACGACCAACAACGCCTATCTCGAAAATGCCGCCACATTAGGCGAGATTCTGCGCGAGGCTGGCTATCTTACGCTGATGTCAGGCAAGCACCATGGGTTGGACAATCCATTTGATCGTGGCTTTGATCGATCTTATGGCCTGCTTGATGGAGCCACCAATTACTTCAATCCTGGGTTGCAGCGCAGCGGAGAAGATCCACCGAAGCAGAAAAACAGCAAGCCCAGTCGCACGTGGATGGACGACGGCCTGCAATTCGACAGCCACGATGCAGCCTATCAGGATTACTTTGCTCATCCACCTGGCGATGATGACTATTACATCACCGATGATTTCACCAATCGGGTTCTTGAGTATCTCGACACCTACCAAGACGATGGGCAACCGTTCTTCCTTTACCTGCCCTACACCGCCCCTCACGACCCCCTACACGCCCCTGAAGAGATTGTAGATAAATATGAAGCGTTGGGTCTCTATGATCAAGGCTACGACGTTATTCGAGACGCACGCTACGCGAACCTCACCTCGCCTGACGACATTGGTATCACGTTACTCG
>JAADYZ010000516.1 GCA_010092775.1 Chloroflexota bacterium | reverse complement strand
TGTGATTGGCGAGGAAGGTGCGACGGCGCTCGGTTGGATGTATACCATGGCCGGTGTGGGATCGGTGGCAGGGCCGCTGATCGGTGGCATCATCACCCCGCAGACCGTCCGAGCCTTGAACCGTGCCGTCCTTGTCGGCTTTATTCTGGTGCCGTTTGCCTGGTTCCTGGTAGGGGTCGCTGTCCCCTTTGAAGTCGTGCTGATCGGATTTATGCTGCGTGGAATGGCCGGATCGATTAACTGGACCTACAGCACCGTATTGATCCAGATGCAAACCCCCGACAACTTCCTGGGGCGTGTTGTGTCCTTCGACTTTGCCATCTTCACCTTGATGATGGCCCTATCGGTGTGGCTGGGTGGCGCAGCAGCGGATGTCTTCGGTTTGGACCCACGCAGCTTGGTGCTGTGGATTGTCGGTTTGTCTGTACTGCCGGTGCTTTTCTGGGGCTGGACGATGCGAGGGGCCGTAGGCCAAGCCCAAGCGTCGGTACAGTCCAGCCAGGTACCAGGTGACTAGATAAGGTGTCGTTGAATCACGATCAGGAGCGCGCATGAACAAGGGATTCGAACGTTTAGACAACATTTACAAACATCACGCGGATCGCTACCAGCAGATGGTGGCTCGCGAGGATTACGAAGGTCATCTTCTGCCAGCTATCAAGAGGTTGGTCGACCTAGAGGGGATTACCGTCGTCGAATTCGGGGCGGGGACAGGCCGCCTGACGCGCTTGCTCGCGCCGCATGTGCAGCTCATTCGGGCCTTTGACCTCAATCGGCCCATGCTAGACGAGGCCGAGAAAGTGCTGGCCGCCGATGGGCTGGACAATTACACCCTGACCCCAGCCGACAGTCGCGACATTCCGCTAGGGGACGACCTGGCCGATCTCGCTATCGCGGGCTGGACACTGAGCATGTTAACCAGCGAGTACGAAGACGGCTGGCGCGAACCGATGGAGCAGGCGGTCCGCGAGATGAAACGGGTGACGAAGCCCGAGGGCAGTGTGATCATCATCGAGACGCTGGGAACTGGCAAAACCGACCCTGAGCCACCGAGTGAGCGGCTGGCGGACTATTACAGGTGGCTGGAGACCGAGCAGGGATTCACCCGGAACTGGATCCGCACCGACTATGAGTTTGACTCGGTCGAACAGGCCGAAGACCTCATTCGCTTCTTCTTCGCGGACCTGGCCGACTGGGTGAAGGAACAGGGATCGCCGATTGTGCCGGAGTGTACCGGCCTGTGGCATCGCAGAGTCTAGCGGCCGTAGTCCTGATCAATCAGGCGGATGACAAAAATCGTCACGCCGATCACCAGGGCCAATCCGGGGATGGCAATGCACGCGACGGTCAGCAGCAGTGGCGCGATCGCTGGTGTGGCTTCTACCACCGTGGAAAGCCTTTCTCAGTATCCATAGCCCGACAAGAAATTGACGCGTGCCTCAGGCGATGATGCGAAAATGACAAACACCCAGTCGCCGTTGTGCCAAGCTGCATGAAACTCACCCGCATAGCTGAAGAAGACCCCTTCGCGTTGGCCTAGTCCTGGGTCATAGCCCTCATTCAGCGCGGCTTGCGGGAGCTGCGTTACCGCGTAGGCCGCCTCTTCTGGCCCAACACGAGCGCTGTGCAAGATCACCGATCCTGATGGCCCCTCATACGTTGCCAGGTCCACCTCAGTCTCTGGGTCGTAGAAGGGACCGCTGGTGCGGCTGAATTCGCCGGTCTGAGGCGGGAAGATTTCATCAACCGGGACGTTGGCCGGACCGCAGGCAAGCAACAATAGGACGATCAGGGGCAAGAGTACTGAAACACGTCGCATAGATTTCCTCCGTCTAACAGGTGTATTGTCAACCGATTGCGCGGTTTCTGCAATGTAAAGATGGCTAGTCTCTGGCCCCGTCACATGGTAGATTCTACGGCGGACGCCGCAAGACCCCCGTCGGGCGTTGACACAGAAGAGGAGAGATAGCTATCCATGACTGAGGAATCCCACATCCGGCTGGTACTGCCGGGTCCGGTTGAAGTACGGCGTGAAATCCTGGAGGCGCAGACGGCCTGGATGATCGGCCATCGTCAGCCCGCCTTCGCACAGCTCTACGCCCAGATGCAGACCAAGCTCCAGCAGACTTTTCTGACTGAGGGCAAAGTGTTCGTGGTCGCGTCCTCGGGTACTGGCTTCTGGGAGGGTGCGTCGCGCAACTGCATTCGCGATGATCGTAAGGCGCTCCACCTGGTCAGCGGTGCTTTTAGCGAGCGCTGGGCCAAGATCAGCCAGGCCAACGGCAAACAGATCGATGTGATTGAGCTGGACTGGGGCCAGGGCTTCAGCGCGGAGATGGTTGCTGACGCCTTGAAGAAAGACCGCTACGACGCGCTGTGTGTCGTCCATAATGAGACCAGCACAGGCGTCCTCAATCCGATCCAGGCGATTGGCGAGGTTGTGGCTGAATACGATGAGACCTTGTACCTGGTCGATACGGTCAGCGGTTACCTGGGCGCTGAACTGCGCGTCGATGATTGGCAAGTTGACCTGGCGCTGACCTCTTCGCAGAAGGCATTTGCGCTGCCACCTGGCCTAGCAGCCTGCACCATCAACGAAGCAGTGCTGGAGCGCGCCAAGCAGATTGAACATCGCGGCTACTATTTCGACTTCCTCAATCTGGACAAGTATCATGGGCGAGACAACACGCCCTCCACCCCACCGATCTCGTTGATGGTGGCTGCGGACAAACAGCTTGATGACATCCTGACTGAGGGCCTGGAGGGGCGCTGGGCGCGTCACGAGCAAATGCGCCAGATCACCGCGGAGTGGGTGGAAGAGCAGGAACTTGGCTTCTATGCCGAAGCAGGTTACCGCTCACCGACTATCACAGCCGTCGCCAATACGCGCGGTGTGGACGTTCCGGCAATGGCCGACTTTATGCTCAACGAGAAGCACTTCGCCATCGACAAGGGCTATGGCAAGATCAAAGGCGACACCTTCCGAATCGCTCACATGGGTGATATGACCATCGAGACCTTGCAAGAGGTTCTCGCTGGACTGAGTGACTTCCTGGGGAAAGGCTAGCGAGATGCGCTACACCGTCTTGATCTCAGACAATATTGATGATCGCGCGATCACGATGCTCAAGGGCAAGAGTGAACTCGATGTGGTCTACAATGGAAAGCTGTCTCGCGAGGATACACTGGCTGCCGTCCCGGATGCCCATGCGATGATTATCCGCAGCGGGACCAAAGCCAACGCCGAACTACTGGATGCCGCCGAAAACCTAAAAGTGATCGTGAGGGCTGGCGT
>JAADYZ010000085.1 GCA_010092775.1 Chloroflexota bacterium | reverse complement strand
TTTATCAGGTCATCCTGGAGTGGCGCTGGCCCGGTCGCGAACCGCAAATTGGCATGACTGGCATCGGACTCGTCGCGGCGGTGCTAGTGGCCGGTCATGCCGGCTGGACCTACCAGGATTACTTCATCAACTGGGCCAGCCGTCAGGATGCACAGGCCGAATATCGCACGGATTTGGCCAACCTGGCGCGTTATATAGAAGCGGGCGACGACTCCAGCCCGGTGGTGATGTGCAGCATCCCAATCGCTGACCTCAGCCCCATTGAGATCACGCATCAGCAATTGTATGACGACTATCTACTCCATCGGCGCGATCTTCGAATCCGCTATTTTGATTGCACGCAGAGCCTGGTCCTGGCCAACGGCGGCGGCGAGCAGCGCTTGATCTTCCCGACGCAGCCCTACTACGAGCGACTACCTGGCCCCCTGTTGGCCTGGTTGCGCTATGCTGAACCCGAAGAGGTCCCTGGCGTTATGCCTGATCACGTGCTGCGCCTGGATGTCAGTCAGCCTCTCGCGGATCAGGTTGGCGCGTTTATTACCACTGCCCCAACGGCCTGGCCTCCCGAAGCAGGTGCCCGGCTCGCCTCCCTGCCCGTCAACTTTGAGGCAAACACCGCCTTCCTGGGCTATGACGTGCGTGACGATGTGATCCGCTCCACCGATTGGGTCGAACTGACCACGTATTGGCGTATGGATGGCCCCCCGCCCAACCAGGATGTGACCCTCTTTGCCCATATGTTGGGTACCGCCCAAACGATCGTCCTGGCTCAAACTGACAGCCTTGGTGTCGATATCCGCTCGCTCCAACCGCGCGATGTTTTCATCCAATATAGCCTGATCCAAACACCTGGCGGCGTCTCACCTGGCCTCTACGCGCTCTCTGTGGGGATGTACTTTCCCGATAGCGGTCTACGCCTCAGTGCTTTTGAGGATGGCGAAGATCAAGCCGACCGGCTTTTCTTGCAGCGCATTGAAGTCCGGCGATGATCCGCGTTGATGGCGCGTTGGGG
Organism: Chloroflexota bacterium; assembly: GCA_010092775.1. Classification (GTDB taxonomy): domain Bacteria; phylum Chloroflexota; class Anaerolineae; order Aggregatilineales; family UBA3940; genus TC-71. Next base: position 5,357 of record JAADYZ010000085.1, on the reverse strand, counting down.
GAGGGCGGTGGCCAGATTCTCCGCAGCGCCCTGGCTCTCTCGATGGTCACCGAACAGCCCGTCGAGATTGTCAACATCCGCGCGAACCGCGCGAAACCCGGTTTAGCCGCGCAACATCTGGCAGGTGTCAGAGCCGCCGCGCAGATTTCGCGTGCTGAGGTCGAAGGCGCTGAACTTGGATCAACGCGCGTCCGATTTGTGCCCCATGATACGGCCCAGCCGGGCAGCTATCGTTTCGAGATTGGCACCGCTGGCGCAAGCACCCTCCTGCTCCAATCGATTTTACTCCCGCTAGCCCTGGCCCCTGGCCCCTCCGACCTGACCGTCGTTGGCGGCACCTTCGTCAATTGGAGTCCACCCGCGCCCTACCTGGAGCATGTCCTGCTCCCGACATTGGCGGGCATGGGTCTAACTGCTGAAATCCTGGAGCATCATTGGGGCTGGTATCCCAAGGGTGGGGGCATCCTAAGACTACAAATCGCGGGAAACACCAAACTCAAGGGGATCGATCTCAGCCAGCGCGGTGACCTGCTCGGGCTTGGAGGCCTGGCCGTCGTCAGCAACCTGGATTCATCGATCCCGCAGCGCATCAGCGGGCGGATCAACAACTTGCTGGGGGAGGCCGGATTGCCACGTGGCGTGCAAGCCCAACGCCACAGCAGCCCTTCCACTGGGGCAGGGGCCTTCGTCATCCTGCGCTATGAGCATGCACTGGCGGGCTTCAGCGCCTTGGGTAAGAAAGGCAAGCCTTCTGATGTGGTCGGTGCAGAGGTGGCCGAAGCCGCCATTGCTCATCATCAAAGCGAACAACCGCTCGATTCACACCTACCGGATCAATTGCTGACCTTCGCGGCCCTGGCAGATGGGCCGTCTACCCTCGCCACCGCTGCAATCACATCCCACACCCTCACCAACGCAGCGATTATCAAGCTGTTTCTCGATCGAGAGATTGGGATTGAGGCCAAGTCCGGGTTGATCCACGTCAACTGAAGAAGGGCCCAACACATCCATCGAACAAGCATGCGCCGTAGCCAGCACAGGTCGCGTGTCTGGCTGCCAACAACAAGCCGACGGGCTGGCCAAGCCTGGTGAGCACCCCACACGGTCCCCCTTTGTTGAAGGACTGTGTGGGAAGTGGCTGCAGCCTGCACGGCCTTAGCCAAATCGAATGTTATAGGTTGCCCGTCGTTCGAGCTCCTGGGCCATCTCTTCTAGCGTATTCGCCACAATCGGATCGTAGACTACGTTCGGCCAGGGGTCACGAATTTGCTCGTCCATGTAGCTGATCGTATCGGGTCGTGCCAACACGGTCACTCCCAAGGAGACGCCCGCCGGAAGCAATTCGATCATCTCCCAACCGGTCATCACCGTCGGGCGGAAGGTCTGCCAATAGCGGCGTGCCGCCTGGAAGAACCAGTCGGCCTGCAAGCCGGGTGCGAGCACCAACCAATGCAAATCGGGGATACCTTGCGCCGGACCGGGGCCGGGGGTGGCTTGGGTCGGTTCGGCTTCTGGCTGTTCGCCGATATCTTCCGGCACAATCTCAACGAAGACGCCACCACCGGTATCAATATCAGCCACATTCATCAGCATCGGCGGCGTCTGCCGCATCAGCTCAGTCGCTGGGGTGATTTCGAACTGCTCGAAATAGTCCCATTCAGTCCACAGGGTCACACCCCAGAACCAGGGCGGCCCCTTTTCGACGATCCATTTCCACATTGCCATTGTAGCCTGGGCATGGCTGAAATGATCATAGGGCGGGTAGCGGGTGTCAATCAGATGCGGATCGTCATCCGGTGCAGGAATCTTCCAAATGCCGCCCTCAGTGCCAATCACCGGGACAGGACCCGCATCAAAGTAACGCTGAAGCAGTTCCTGGAATGCTTGACCGGCAGCCACCAGGCCATTGGTGTCGCCGTAGGGTGTCAATGGCGTATTGCCAAAGACCGTCCGGCCTGGGTCATAACGCTGCGAGATCGGGTCATAGGGGTACTCGAAGTGCCAGCCCCCTTCCTGCCAGTTCTGCTGATCATGCGGGCGAGCAACGTGCGACGGGCCACCGGCAGGCTCTTGATAGAAGTGATTCTGAATATAGGGATGGGTTGCGACCCACAAGCCGTTAGCGATCACCCGCTGAAAGCGATTGTAGTAACGATCCCGCAGGTCGCGCAGCAGGGCATCCAGCCAGAAGACGGTTGCATGACGATGATCAGGTGTATCGGCCATTGCCGTGAAACCCGGGTAGCCGCCAATATCAACCACCCGCTCCGCCCATTCGATCCAATTGTCGTTCATTGGGCGGATGCACTCTTCATAATTGTCCCAACTCACATAGAGTACTGGGCCATTGTCATCTTGTGGCCACTCGCCTTCCAAGTTGGGTTCGTTGTAAAGCTCAAACCAATAGCAGCCCGCATCCACATAGCGCTGGTAGTTGCCATACCATTCTTCCGGCGGCTTTAAGGCACCCATATTCTCACGAAAGGTGCGGATAATCGGCATGCAGTTATTGGCGATCAGTTCCGGCGTCACATCGGCATATTCATCGCCGCCGGCCACAAACTTGGCCCAGCCCATGCCAGTCGATGTAAAGCGCTCAGTGTACACCGGGCGAAACACCCCGATGTTGTGCACCCCACGCGGATTGCGGAACCAGCGATAATCGCGAAAGTTCATCGTTAGCTTCTCTCTTCTTTAACCAAAGGGCAGGCTGGCTTCAGCCCGACTATTGAGGACGGATTCCATCAAGGTGAGATCGTCAACCACGACCATATCCAGCCGCACCCCTGGCCGCAGCGCCTCGATCTGCACCTGGGCAAAGGCCGCGGTGTCAGAGCGTGCTAAGAGCGTCACGGCGACTGGGGCATCGCCAGGGATGTAAGAGAGCAGCGCCCAATCATCGGTGACAATCGGTTGGAAGCGCTGCCAATAGCGCCGGGCCGCCTGGAAAAACCAAGCTGCCTGCAATCCGGGCGCCAAGATCAAAAAATGATATTCAAACTCATCGGCCATGCGGCGTTGTCCTCAGGGTCAGGATGGAAGTTAACTCGCTCCCCATGATAGCATCCTGTCACCCGCCCGGCAATGAACGATCACCCCGCGCTCGGCCAGATGACATCGCTGCCTAAGCTAGGCTAATTAGCACTTATGCGCTTGTTCAGGGGGTGTCTCCCCTAGCCAAGGACTTAGAACCAGATGGCCAGCAGGATTGGAACGGTGCGGCTTCACGCTTAGCAGATGAAGCGCAACAGGGCTTACCCCTCACCTGTGTTTCGCTGACTCGAAGGCCCACACCTGTTATACTTCGAGAGGTGTGTCTGACAGCAACGGGAGAGAAGCACATGGGTGGGCCACCCTTCGAACGCGAACCCCTAGACTATGAAGCCTATCAGCGCGAGCTTGACCGGCTGCAACTGGAGTTAGTCAAGTGGCAGACCTGGATCACGGACAAGGGCCTCAAGGTCGTGGTCCTTTTTGAAGGGCGTGATGCTGCGGGTAAAGGTGGCGCTATCCGCCGTGTGATGGCACCCCTCAATCCGCGTTCGGTACGTCTCGTCGCCTTGGGCAAACCCACTGAGCAGGAACGCACACAGTGGTACTTTCAGCGCTATGTACGCCATTTGCCATCCGCTGGCGAAGTCGTTCTGTTTGATCGCAGTTGGTATAACCGTGCTGGTGTCGAGCGTGTCATGGGCTATTGTAGCGATGAGGAGTATTGGCAGTTCCTGCACGACGTGGTGCAGTTCGAGCGCTTGCTGGTCAATTCGGGGATTCTGCTGGTGAAGTACTGGTTCTCCGTTAGCGACGATGAACAGGAGCGCCGCTTTCATGCCCGCACGCGCAATCCGAAAACGCGCTGGAAGCTCAGTTCAATGGACGTCGAGTCACGCAGCCGCTGGCAGGAATACTCCAAAGCCAAGGATCGCATGTTCCAGTACACCGACATCCCAGAGGCGCCCTGGTGGCAGGTCTACGCCGATGATAAGCTGCGCGCCCGCCTCAATTGCATCAACCATTTGGTCAGTCTGGTCGATTACGAAGACCTGATCCCACCGCCTTTCGACCTCGACCCGCGCCCAGAGGCCGACGATGATTACCGTACCTCGCACAATCTGCACCAGTGGACGCCTGACTTCGACGAGCGCTAACCCTCAGCCACGCGAATCCGGCGCAGCGAAAACATGACCGACTCGGGCAGGGCCTGTGCCTCCTGTTCGCAGTTGGGGCAGACGCCGCCTTCGCCCTCAAAGGCCAACCCGCAGCAGTTCCAGCACACATAGCGCCGCCCGCCCTTTTCCAGGCGCAACGAGGCGCCTTCGGCGGCTGTGCCTTGCATTGCCCTGTTGATCGCCCGCTCGGCTTCGTCCAGATCAATCGCGCCGTAGACCACCATCCACAACTCGATGAGCGTCCGACCATCGTGGCGGGTTTCGGCCTCCGCCACCGCCTGCGATACGATCGCCTTGGCTCGTTCAACATGATCAGAATGCGCGTGCAGCATGAGGGTTAGACCTCGACCTCTTTCAGCGCAAACATGACAGTCTCTGGCAGTTCATCATGATGGCTGTTGCCCTGCTCAATACGCAGGCTCACGCCCTCCAACGGGGTACCCTTCATTGCCTCAACGAGTAGATCACGTGCCACCCCTTCTTCAATGAAGCCATGCAGCTCCACTACGATCGCTGTTGCCGGTCCACCGCTGTGTTGGTTTTCCACCTCGGCCACAGCTTGTTCAATAATCGCCTTCGCCCGTTCGCTCTCGTGCGCCATCTCCACCTCATTTTCGCATCACATGATTCATCTCAATAATACGGAAGCTGAAGCCACTCCACAAGGGCAGCGTAGAAGTCGTCCTGGTCGAGATAGGTTAGGATTGTGCCAAGCCTTGCAGAGTGACGGAGCTTGTCATGACAGATTTTGAACCCGCCGCAAGCCACGCCATTTTTGATGGCAGTGGTTAGGTGGGTTTCTGGTGGGCTTTAGCCCGCCTGATGTGTGGCTGGATTTTGCATCGGGAAACTTGTCGGGCGAAATACGCCACCATCAGGCGTTTTGTCTGTACTTCTGAACAATCAGCGTTGTTGATTTTATTGTATAATCAAACATATAAATCAACAGGTGGTTTTATGGAATATCAGCGCGACGAACATCGAGTTCACCTCATTGTTTATCATCTCATCTGGACACCTAAACGGGGCAAGATCACAGTATCCGCTGCCGATGTGGTCAAAGAGTGCAAAGGGGTCACATCGCGCACGCTCAGGAAAAAGCACCCACATCTGTTGAAACTACCTTCAATGTGGACACGAAGCTATTTTGCCTCAACAGCAGGAAACGTGAGCGCAGAGACGATTAAG
>JAADYZ010000084.1 GCA_010092775.1 Chloroflexota bacterium | reverse complement strand
TGATCACCCCGATAACTTTGGCCCACTCAATTGTGCAAAGCGACAGGCTTAGACTAGAATAGGGGGCATCACTGGCCACTATTTGATGTTCTGCACATGCACCACGCCACCTACCCATCCTATCGAGACCTATTTGCAGGGGTGCCCAAACCCTTCGCGTATGTCGACTTAGACCGCTTAGATACGAACGTCCAGAAGGTCCTCGACTACAGCGGCGATAAGTCAATCCGGGTTGCATCAAAATCGATAAGATCGGTCTCCATGCTGCGCCACATTCTGGATCAATCACCACGCTTCGTCGGCTTGATGTGTTTCACTGCTGAAGAAGCGGTCTTCCTCTCCACTCAGGGCTTTGACGATCTACTGATAGCCTATCCCACCTGGGAGCCCACCCACATCCAACAGGTTGCCGAGCGTGTCAGAGCAGGCTGCCAAATCAGCTTGATGGTCGACAGTCTGGATCACATCACGCATATCAAGCGGATCGCGCAATCGGAGGGTGTACAGCTCCCTCTGTGCATCGACCTGGATATGTCAACCAGCCCTTACAATGCGCTGCACTTTGGCGTCTGGCGCTCTAGCATTCGCTCTGCCGATCAGATCAGCGCTCTCGTCCAGGCGATCCAGTCGAGCAATCATCTCATCTTAGACGGCTTGATGGGCTATGAAGCCCAGATCGCAGGCGTGACAGACGCCAGCCCAGGCAGCACACTGATGAACAGCATTAAGCGCCATCTCAAGGCGCGGTCATTGCCGGTTGTTGCGCAGCGCCGTGCCGCGCTGGTCGCGGCGGTGCTTGCTGCTGGAGGCCAGCCACGTGTGGTGAACGGTGGCGGGACGGGCAGCTTAAAGACCAGTTCTGCCGATCCCTCAGTGACCGAAGTGACCGCTGGATCGGCCTTCTATGCGCCGGGACTATTTACCCAATATAAGGACTATGACTACAGTCCTGCGGCAGGTTTTGTGCTCGAAGTCGTCCGCCAGCCTTCACAGGACATTTTCACCTGCCTTGGTGGTGGCTATATCGCCTCGGGTGACGCCGGGCCAGATCGTCTACCACAACCCTATCTTCCTCAGGGCGCAACATTGATGCCCTTTGAGGGGGCGGGGGAGGTGCAAACGCCCATTCACTACCGCGGACCAGAAGCGCTGACGCTCGGCTCCCCGATCTTCATGCGCCACGCGAAAGCGGGCGAACTATGCGAGCATTTCAACGAGTTGATCTTGATCCGCGACGGCGAAATTGTTGATCGGGTCAAGACGTATCGCGGAGAGGGATGCTGCTTCCTATGATCTGGAAGAGTTGGGCAGAAACCGTCGTCTTCGAACCAGGTCAGATGGTCCATCCGAGCAGCCTGGAGGGGATCGTTGACACTGTCAAGGGCGCAGCCCGCGGCGGCAAATCGATTCGTGTGGTTGGATCGGGTCACTCGTGGATGCCGTTGGTGCGAACCGATCACATCCTGGTGTCTTTGGATCACTATCAGGGCATTGAGGCCATCGACAAAGACAAGATGACGGCCACCGTCCGGGCAGGGACCACCCTTGAACAACTCGGCGCAGCCTTGTTCGAACAGGGATTGGCGATGGAAAACCTGGGCGATATCCACGATCAAGCGCTGGCGGGCGCCCTGAGTACGGGCACACATGGTACTGGCGTTACTTTGGGTAGTCTGTCGACTCAGATGGTCGGTGTGACCCTGGTGACGGCTCAAGGCGAGGTGTTGGAGTGGGATGAAATCAGCCATCCCGATGAGATGAACGCCGTCCGGGTCTCTCTGGGCATGCTGGGCATCATAGCCAGAATCACCCTGAGGGTGGTGCCAACCTATCGCCTCAAGGTTGAGCAGTACAAAGAGCCGCTAACAAAGATCATCGCCAATTTGGAGGAAAACATCCAGAATAACCGGCACTTCGAGTTTTTCTGGTTTCCCTACACAGGTTATGCCATCCCTAAGCGCATCAAGACGACCGACGAACCAGCCGTTGAACAAAAAAGCTCTCGTCAGGTTTTCAACGAGATTCTGGAACAAAGCGTCGTGACAAGCTTCTTCTCACTCTCGCGAAGTTTCTCCTTTCTTGGCCGAGCCTTGAACAACGTCTTTATCGCCTTGGTCGCTGATGAAGACCCAGGCTACGTCGACCACAGCTATCGTGTCTTCCCAACAACCCGCACTCTTCGTTTTCAGGAGATGGAGTACAGTATTCCCGCTGAGCTCTTGCCAAACTGCCTCGAAGAGATCATCCATACGGTCGAGGTAAACCGCTTCAAGATGTTCTTTCCAACCGAGTGTCGTTGGGTCAAAGGCGATGAGATTTGGCTCAGCCCGGCTTACCAACGCGACTCCGCTTACATCGCGGTCCAACAGACCAAGGGCTCACCCTATGAGGACTATTTTCGTCAGATTGAACCCATCTTCCACCACTATGATGGTCGTCCGCACTGGGGCAAACTCAACACCTTCAGGCATGAACACGTCGCCGCTTGTTACCCACGACTACCCGACTTCATGGCGCTCCGCCAGCAGCTCGCCCCTGAGCAAATGTTCCTGAATGACTATCTTAAACGAACCTTTATGGGCTGATGTTGGCGAGCCTTCGGCGCATAGTCAAAGCTTCTTGGGGATGGGCCCTCCTGCTGATGCTGACCGCCTGCACCCCGCAGACAACACTGGAGCTAGAGACTCAAAGCCCAACGCTTCCTAGTCTTCAAACAATCGAACCACCCCCCTCGGAGACGCAGCCCACAACAGAAGCTGCTCAAGACCCAGCGCCCAGGCCGTCCTCAGTACCCAATGCCTCACCAGGCCCCATTGACCTCGACATAGTTGGTCATGCGGAACACGGTGCGATGTTCGCTCTCATCCTCACGGACCCTACAATGCTTCAGGGCGACATGATCGTTCATATTGATACCTATCAAGACGGCAGGTGGATCGAGCGACAAACCTTCCACCAGCGCAACGATCAGTTCCTAGCTGAGATGACGGATGCACGCTATACCTTAGGCCCAATCGCTGCTCAAATCACCTTGGCCAGCGAGACTCAGACAGACCACGTGATACCGTTAGCGACCACGTTTGAACAATGGCAGCCTTTCTTGCATTGGCTATTCGTTGGAGCAGAACTCGCCAATCAGGTCTACGTGCCCAATCCGGATCATCCTGAAGCCTATGATTTGGGTCCCGAACCACTGAAGGGGTATCCCTTCGGCATCGGCTATCCGGTCACATTGCCCTGCAATGGGCAGCTTTTGCAGACCGCCACCTTCCCGCAAGAGGTGGGCGACGATTATCTCAATATGTGGATCTACTGCGTGGACATTGGCCTGTACCTGCAATTGGGGCACATCGAGCCGCTGCATCAGCCCTCCGAGGCCATCCTAGAGGCTGGGACGATCATGGGCACCCTGACGGATGAGACCGGCTGGCCTCACGTCCATATGAGCTTACGCCTGCCTACAGCGCCGCTCCGCAGCGACCGCATTAAGCTGAACAGCAGCTTTGTCGATCCATTCAACCCGCATATGCAGCTTGGCGGAGAGGCACTAGACTATGGATTCTGGTTGGCGGACAGCCTGCCAGAGGATGCCGCCTGGCTGATTGACGAAGGCTACTTCGCCCCTGATTACGAGACACGGCGCATCTACGTTCAGTTGCCGTATTGACCATGACCCTTGAACTGATGCACTTGAAGCTGGAGCCCAACTCCCATCCACAGGCCGAGTCCACTTCGCAGGGCTTGAACAGCTTCCGAGAGAACCAGGCCAATCACGCTGACCCCGCTGATGCAGTCGCCCAAGAGTCCGACAGGCGGTTGCTGTGGCTGGCCAAGCGCCAACGACTGACCGCGGCCAATCCACGAATGTGCTCCATAAGGCGTTGCGTCTGCTGCCGCACGTAAGGCCGATCTTCATGGTCCCCATCCAGCCAAAGAGCCTCACCAACCGTCATAGCGTAAGGGCCGCTGGTATACCAACGGGCTTCAGCCGTGCGCTCGCCGTAGGTCGTCTCGACGTAACGGACGCGCTTGCGGCTCAGATGAATACCAATTGGCACGATAGGCACATCAGCCATGCGTGCCAGACGCACTGCCCCAGTATGGCCACGTCCCAGTCCACCTTCGCGCGGGCTGAGCGCGCCTTCTGGAAAAACGCCGATCGTCCCACCAGCTTGTAGACGGGCCAGTGCGGCCTCAAAGGCCTCGCGACCTTGACCCTCCACCACTGGAATGTGCCCGGCGGCGTGCAAGTAGCTGCCGAAAACAGGCGCGTCAAAGGCCATCTGAGTGATCAAGATCGTCAGCGGTTCTTCAGGCACCGCCAATAGATAGAACGGGTCGGTTGTCGTCGGGTGATTGGCTGCCAGTATTTTCGGTCCTTCAGGTAGGTCCGCTTGTTTAACCAGGCTCATGCCCAGAACATGTTGTGTGTAAGCGCGGATCGCGAGCTGTCCCATTTTGTTTGCTAACATTGTCATCTCCATTTGTCGCATCTGTCTGATTGCGCTTTAACCATCGCATACGAATGGGTACACTGTGATCCATCGAAGGGTACATTCAGGGTACATTGATGCGGATACTGTTTGTCGGCGACAGCCTCACCGAAGCGCTTCCGGGCTGCTCATACGTGGATCGCGTGTGCCACAGTCTGCCTCAGGTTGAGTGCTTTAATCTGGGGCTGCGCAACGATACCGTGATCAGCCTGACCAAGCGGCTGGAACGCAGCGACCTACCGCGTGAGTTGGATTGGGTAGTCGTGTGGGTTGGCGTCAATGATGTGCCCTGTAACCAGCATTGGTCCTATCGAGTCGGTCTGCAACTCCTTTCTGTCGAAACGGCTACCGATCTCGCCACATTTGAGCATTGGTACCAGCGGCTTTTGGCGCTCCTGAAGCCGCTCACCCGACGAATCATGGTCGGATCGAGCATGTTTAAGGGCGAAAACCTGCCCCGCCCCTGCAACGATCAGCTCGATCAACAAGCTGTCTTGATCCAGCGAATCGCAAGGGCCGATCCGCAAGTGACCTTCCTCGACATTCGCTCTCACCTCGTCAGCCACCTTAACGGCCATCGCTCCGCCTATCGCTCGCCCACCGCCTACAAAGCCCTGTGGGAAGCGCTTACCGTCCGATCACAGGAACGGATTGATCAACTCGCTGCCGCGCGCCGTCTACAACTCACGTTTGACGGGCTGCACCTCAACAGCCGCGGGGCTGAGCTTGTCGCGAACCTCATCGTGCAAGCAATTGAATCCCAAACTACACCTTTAGATACATGACCTTCTGGCATCTTTGTGGCATGATGGACCCAATTGTGATGTGAAGGAGTGTAAATATGGACGGTAGCATTTATGAGGTCCGTGTCAAAGGCCAGCTCGAAAGCCCCTATTGGGC
>JAADYZ010000083.1 GCA_010092775.1 Chloroflexota bacterium | reverse complement strand
GTTGCAAGGCGGCGCCCTTCGCGATCAAGGCCTGGAATGCCTCGGATCCACTGTGCTCCTTGAAGAGCTGATAGGCCAGCTTCGCATTGGCGATGGCTGCCTTGCCCTTGAGTGCCTTGGCCTCGTCGGTGCCGATATCATCCAGCAGTTCATCGACCAGGCTGTCAACCCGGCTGACGAAGAAGGACGCCACCGAGGCAATGTGGTCGATTGGCTCGCCGCCGTCGACGCGGCGCTGAAGACCCTTTTGATAAGCCATCATCACATCCTGGTAGGCGTCACGGCTGAAGATCAGCGTGATGTTGACATTCAGGCCAGCGGCGATGGCCTCCTCGATTGCCGGGATGCCTTCGGGCGTAGCCGGAATCTTGATCATCAGGTTCGGTCGGTCAACACGCTCCCATAGCCGCTTAGCCTCAGCCAAGGTTGCGGCGGTATCGTGCGCCAGCAGGGGCGAGACTTCCAAACTGATGTATCCGTCGGCACCCTGGGTTTCGTCGAACAAAGGACGCAGCAGATCTGCCGCTTGCTGGATGTCCGCGATGGCCAGTTCTTCGTAGATGGCTGTCGCATCATGACCCTCAGCAACGAGCGCTTTGAGCTGCTCATCATAGGCTGAGCCACTGGTGATGGCTTTCTGGAAGATCGATGGATTAGAGGTTAAGCCACGAATGCCTGAGTTGATCAGGTCTGCGATTTCTCCGGAGTTCAATAGGTCGCGTGCGATGTTGTCGTACCACATGCTTTGACCTAGTTCAGCGAGGCGAACGAGATTATTCGTCATACAGTGGACTCCTCAGTCTCTAACGGATGCAATTTGCTTGATTATAGCCCGTGGATGGAGGGGACTTGCTATTTTGACGGGCTCGAAATAGGCGATCTTACGGGGCAGCACTCTCGGTGGGGGCCTGCGTGATGGTGCCAAGCCAGCGCATGCCAGCGATTTGCCGAAGGGCACCCGTCTCAATGTTGATCTGCCAGGTGTCGTAGAAGGCTGGTTCACGCGTCGTCAGGAGCGTTACGCCATCTCCTGCCCATCCGAGCGGACGGTGACGTTCGCTGCCCAAGTTCGCGACAATCTGCTGTTGACCGTTGCTTAGGTTACTACGCATCAGGCGAAAGGATTCCAAGCCTGGCGCGCCGAAAGCCAGCACGTACACCAACTCACCGCCCGGCGTGAAGAGAGGGTAGCCAACGTTGTAGGCTGCACCGCTCGGCACGTCGGTAGGCGCTTGCTGCAAGATCACGCTGTTGCTGTCCAGATTAGTCACGATGATCGGCGCTGAACTCACCGATGGGGGCAATGTGCGCACCAACACCGATCCATCAGGTGAGATGTGCGCATCGCACACGAACACCTCTCCACAGGCCGGTTCGCCTGGCAGGCGCAGCGCACGCCCCGTGACGAGGTCGGCTAGAAACAGCGCGTAGCGCTCGCGAAAGATCGACTGGTAGGTGATCCCATCCGGTCGCCGCTCATAAAACACGCGTTGTCCGTCGTTGGCCAACCGGACCAGGCTGATGCTTTCCCCTTCCGCCATCGCCCCTTCTGCTGCTGTGGTTACAACGTCGCCCTGAGCATCGGCCACTAGGATTCGGAAGGTCAAATCCTCGACCACTAACCAAGCCAAATACGCGCCGTTCGCCGCAGGAAGCAGCTCGTAGTCGGTGCTGCTGGGTGGAGGCGCAGCGAATTCAAGCGTCTGAACCGCTCCAGCCGTATTGGCCTGCATCGGCTGACGCGTGCCCGGTGCAAGATAATAGACGGTGTCACCCCCTCGGACTGCCTGGCCATCATCCGTCACGATCAAAATCTCAGTGATGGATTCGCCGCTATCTGTGTCCACCCAGCGCAAGACCTGGCGATTATTGTCATCAGGTTCACCGAGATAGACGTCAAAGCGCCCAGGGATCGCTGGCGCATCAGCCGGAACCGCCGTAACTGTCGCGCTGCCGGCCGTTGCTACGGGGGCGGGCGTTCGGGTGGCGCTTGCTGGTGGACTTGCCTCCGGTGTAGGGGAGATGGTTGGGCTGGCCGTCGGCGACGGCTGCGGTGTGGCAGTGACAATGATGTATTGGATTTCAGGCGTGGGTGATTCCAGGCTTAGCTCAGTAGCTGGCGCGGCTCCTCCGGAGCTGCAAGCGCTCAACAGGATGGCGAGGCCAACACCCACGATGAAACAGAGCGCGGTCAACCGTTTGTTTGACGGACTGTCAAACAGCATAGACAGATCGGGTGAGTAGGCGTTCATCATGAGGACAATTATAGCGAACGGTACCTTTGTCGCGAGTGCGTTAATGCGTCACCGAGTTGCTCGTTGAGGGCAGCGCCTCATGACGCTGAACCTTCACCAGTATCTCACACAAATGTTGAGGAATCATGAAGTGAGCTTAACCAGCAGCCCGTTTGCCCAATGCGGCCACGATGGCCGGCATGACCTCACCAGCAGGGCCCTCCAAGACGAGGTCAGCAATCGGGGTGACCATACTAAAACTAGGGTTCACTTCAATGATGGTAGCTCCCGCCTCTTTAGCGACTTGGGGCAAACGGGCAGCAGGATTAACCAGCCCAGAAGTGCCGATAACCAGCATCACATCGCAGGCTGCCGCTTCTTCGAAGGCGCGCTTGATCGCCCACTCCGGCAAGGTCTCGCCATACCAGACGACGTCGGGCCGCACCCGCGCGTCGCAATGGGGGCAGGGTGGCGCGATCTCTTTGCTGACCTCGCTGGTAGCCAGATCGATAATCGTGCGCGGTCCCTGACAATTATCGAAACAGCGGAAACGCCGGATGTTACCGTGCAGTTCCACGACATCCACGCTACCGGAGAGTTGATGGAAGCTGTCAATGTTCTGGGTGATCACGGTGACTTTGGGGACGAAGGCATCCAGGGCCGCCACCGCGCGATGCCCCGCATTGGGTTCTGCTCCACTGACCAGGTCCAGGCGGAACATGTACCATGACCAAACCAGATCAGGATTCCGTTGGAAGGCTTGTGGGGTGGCCAATTCTTCTGGTTTGTACTTCTCCCACAGTCCCTCGTGGGCATCACGAAAGGTCGGTACGCCGCTTTCCTTCGACATGCCTGCCCCAGTTGAAAGCGTCAGGTGCTGCGCTTGATGGATGATCTGCGCAGCGTCTTCAACCAGCTCTGGCCACGACATAGGATCACCGCTGGATGGGGGTAATCGACCGGATTTCGAGGCGCATCAGGCCCAGCTCGATATGGTCAGACGTAGCCAGCGGGAAGCGTTCACCCGGCTCGACGTAGTTGCCGTTAACCCAGGTCCCATTCGTGCTATCCAGGTCGGCAATAAAGAGGGCTTCAGTCGCCGGAATCAAAACCGCGTGGGTGCGCGATATGCCATGCTCAGGGATCAGATGCGGTGTTAGGTCTACATCTGGATCATCGACACCGTTTGGATCGCGCCGACCCAAAACCAAGGGCTGCCGCACATCCAAGCCGACGACGGCTCCGTTTGGCCCCGTCACCTGAAAGATCACCCGCCAGGGCGGCGGATCGCTGGTTTTCGGCACCAGGCGCACACGGCCTGTATCGTCCAGCAGACGTGACAATCGATCACGGCGCGGTGCGGTGGGGTCCTTCGAACTCGCTGAACGAAGAACGGTTGCAGGCGGGGAAGAGTCCGCTGGGCGACCTCCGCGCCGGGGCATGCTCGCCCCACGCTTGATACGCACAGGTTTGAGCGGCCGCGTGGCGTTGTCGTCTAGCGGCGGTTCCTCCAATAATGAGGAGACGTCAAAGGTCTCATCGTCCTGTGAGGTGGGTTCTTGCTCGTCGGTTGGCCCGTCCGTGTCAGGTGGCTTGGCCATTACACAGTCTCCGCGTCTTTACCAATACTGAGGGTCTACTTTAACGCAAAATCCGGTCAACTCGAAATAGTCAATTGGGGCTGTCTAAGCCCGTCTAGAAGCCAATCGCCAGGCCATCCGCGCGTGGATCGCTGCCGCCTGCCAGCACGCCACTGACCGGATCACGCAGGATGATCTGCCCGCGCCCGAAGATTGCGCGACTCTGTCCGCTGGCAGGCCGCACCGGGTGACCCATCGCAGCGAGCTGTGCCATCACCGCGACCGGAATGCCTTCTTCTAGAGCAGTCCGTCCGCCTGCTCGTCCATCTTCAATGCACACGCGCGGCTGGTCGAGGGCGTCCTGAGGCGACAAGCCGTCAGCGACGAGGGATAAAAGCACCTGCAAGTGCCCCTGCGGTTGCATGAATCCACCCATCACGCCGAAGCTGGCAAACAGCGATCCATCAGACTCGCGGGTCGCCATCGCCGGGATGATGGTATGGTAAGGTCGCTTCCCAGGCGTCAACGCATTCGGATGGTTGGGGTTCAGACTGAATCCGTGCCCGCGATTTTGCAGCGAGAACCCGGTGCCGCTCGGCACGATACCGGTACCGAAGCCCATATAGTTGCTGTTGATGAAGGAACACGCGTTGCCTTCGCCGTCAACCACCGTCAGATACACGGTGTCTGACCCCGCGACCGGCACGCCGGTGATCTGGTCAATGGTCGCCTGCTCTCGATTGATGAGCTTCGCCCGTTCCGCCGCGTAGGCCGCACTCAACAACTCGTCGAGTGGTGCTGGATTATGAACGGGATCGGCGACGAACCAGCGCGTGTCGGCAAAGGCCAGCCTCAGAGCCTCGATCACCAGGTGCAGCCGCTCTACCGAGAGGGGATTCTCTGGCAGATCAAACTGGCTGAGGATGTTGAGGGCCAGCAGGGCCGTCAACCCTTGCCCATTGGGCGGGCACTCATACAGCCGGACTCCATCGTATATTGTACTGATCGGCTCTTCCCAGGTGGACGTGTGATGCGCCAGATCGTCCAGGCTCATCAGCCCGCCATGGTCCTGCACCGTGCTGACGATCGCCTCAGCAATCCAGCCGCGATAGAAATCCTCTTTCCCGGTTTCCGCGATCGATTGCAAGACCTTGCCCAGCGTGGGGTTTGAGAAGACCTCGCCCGCTCCCGGCGCACGCCCATTGATCAATAGCTCCTGCCCACCGGCTGAGTTGCCAAGTTGACGCTCTGCCCCACGTCCCCAGAAATAGGCAGTCAGCGGCGCTACGGGGAAGCCCTCCTGCGCCAATCGGATAGCCGGAGCGAGAATGTCGCTTAAGGGCAGCGATCCAAATCTCTCGACCGTGTCCACCCAGCCCGCACAGGCACCAGGCACCGTGACAGTGTGGGCATGGAAGGGAGGGAGTTCCTTGACAAATCCGTCGGCAGCCAGCGCATCAAAGTTGAGACTTTGTGGCGCCCGACCTGACCCGTTCAAGGCACTGACGGAGCGGGTGGCCGCGTCGTAGAACAGCATGAAGCAGTCGCCGCCCAACCCGGTGCTGCACGGCTCAGTCACGTTTAGGGCAGCCGCGGTGGCCACCGCCGCGTCTGCTGCGTTGCCACCTTGCATCAAGATCAACAGGCCCGCTTGAGCGGCCAACGGCTGGCTCGTTGCGACCATCCCTCTAGCCGCATAGACGGTCGAGCGGCGTGAGATGTAACGCGGATTCAATTCCGAATGCATGCAACTCTCCTCAATGGAGTTAAACGTTGGTAAAAGCCGAAAGCGCCAGGCCAATCGCTGCCAGGAGGTTCCAAGTCATATGGGCAACTACGGGCGCACGCACCGATCCGGTGACGAAACGTAGCAAGCCCAGGTAACCGGACAACATCAGCAGCAGAATCAGGGAACCAATTGACTCGAAACCTGCCAGAAGGTGAACGGCGGTAAAGGCCAGCGAGGTAATCACAAAAGGCATCAGATGGCGCCGCCACTCCGGCAAGTCTATTTTCCGGTCGGGCAGCAGAGCGTTGTACAACGCTCCGCGGAAGACCAACTCTTCGGCTAACGGCGCGATCAGAGCGACCGGGATGATGGCGGCGAGTGCCACCGCGCGGGACTCAAAGAGCATTGTTTGTAGTTCGACTTCAACATTGCCGAAAACCAGCACGGCCAGATTACTTAACACAACAGACAGGGCCGCCGTTGCCAGAGGGATCACCCACAAACCGAGCCATTCGGGTCGATACCAGGCCAGCCAATCTGTGAAGTCCTTGCTGTTTTCACTGCGGCTCAGCCGATTCCACAGGCCGGGCCACAGAAAGGCCGCCGCAATCGTGATGACGCCAGCCAACCCACCCGTCAGAATCAACAGGATCAGCCCCAGCTCGGATTGGAGGAAGGTGCCTAAGGCCAACTCCATTTGCTCCTGCGTCATGCCTGGTTCAACCACGAAGAGGGTGGCTATTGCCAAGAGCGGCACAACCAACAGCAACTGCGTCGGCAGATAGGCAAACAACAACAGCCCAGCATAGAACCACAAGTTCGCCCGCGGTGGGCGATCGTCGGTCAGCGACGGATTTGTCAGGTCCGGGCGTGGCTCTTGAACTGGGTCGATGAACGGTTTAATCTCTTGCATCACATGCTCCCTCTAAATCTCTCATTGCGGATTGGAGTATAGCGCGCAGGTCTCAAAGACTCAGTTCTGCCTTCAGCCTTTTGAGCCGATGCAGACCTAACTCCAAAC
This sequence comes from Chloroflexota bacterium, assembly GCA_010092775.1. Classification (GTDB taxonomy): domain Bacteria; phylum Chloroflexota; class Anaerolineae; order Aggregatilineales; family UBA3940; genus TC-71. The sequence goes on along the minus strand of JAADYZ010000083.1, from coordinate 1,881 downwards.
GTCCGACGTTCTCTGGCTTGTTCAACCAGCGTGATGCACCAGAGGGATGGGGTAGGGGGAGGATGTGTCGACCTTCCGCATCGACGCTGCTGTCGCCAATGACCTCACTGAGTTTGCTTTTCGCCGGATAGAAGAGCGAAATTGCCAGGCGACCCAGCGGGATGATCAACTCAGGTTGGACGAACCACAACTCCATATCGAGCCAGGGACGGCACAGGGCTCGCTCCGCTGCGGACGGCACGCGATCACCCCGCCCTTTGGCATTCGGCCCTGGATAGCAGCGCGTCACGCTGCAAATGTAGGCGGCTTCACGGAAGGCTTCTTCGTCGCGCCAACCCGCCCGCGCCAGCCAATCAAACAGGCGGGTCCCCGCCGAGCCGTTAAAAGGTCGCCCGGTTGGCCCTTCCGACTCGCCAGGTGCCTGACCGATCACCATGACGCGCGCCTCGGCTTGCCCCGAAAAAATCGGCTGTGAGCGAATATCGTGTCCTGCGTCGAGGCAGCGCCTACACTGGCGCAGGGCGGATTGCATGCTTGCTAGATCTGGATAATCAGGAGTCATCGGTTTAGGCTTAAGCAAGGTCAAGTGTCTGAAGAGTGTAACGAAGAGTACCTTGAGTGGGCCACTCGACAGCGCGGGCACTCTCGCGATGTGCATGTTTCGCACCTGTCGGGGTAAACTCAAATGCGATGAACCGACTCCACCAGTTCTCTGATCAGTTTGGCTGGGACGAACGCGACAACCCGGTCTTTCGCTACGAATCCAGCCGGGTACAGTCCAGCGCGATTGTCCGCCTCTCCTCATTGTTTCTGTTTGTCATGTTCGGTTTACTTGTCACCGTTTTCACTATGGCGGTAGTCCTTTGGGCGTTGAGTACCGGGCTCTCGCTCAGTCGCTTCGGTTTGTTCAACAATCTGGCCAATTCGATCATGCAGGGCCTGGCGATCTTGACTTTCATTTTGGTGCTGCTCCAGATCGTGTTGGGCGCTGGAACGAATATGATCCTGCTTTCGCAGACTGCGCCGCTAATCAGCGGTGAGATTGAGCTACAGAGTTGGAGTCTTCTGCGCACCACCATGCTGCCGCTGCGCAGCATTATTCGAGGCAAGCTGCTCGCAACCATGCACCACATGCGCATGCCGCTGCTCGGACTGCTGATCTTGCGCGGCATCATTGCGGGCAATATCGCCCTGATTATCGTCTGGACCTACTGGCGCGATGCGATCTATTACGAATCTCCACTAACTATCAGCGGCCTTCTGCGCAGCGACCCGGTAGTTCTCGCCCTCTTTGTCATCGTCGTAGGCTTCATCACTTTTCTGACGCAGCCGCTTCTCCAATTCTATGTGAATGGCACATTGGGGCTCTTCGCCTCCACCTTGGGCCGATCCCGTGCTCAGGCTCTGGTGGTCGCTTTAGGGATACGCCTGGCTCTGTGGATCACCGTGATTTTGGCCAACGTGGCCTTGTATGTGAGTGTTCAGAGCGCCTACAACGAACTGAGATTTAGTGGCCCAGGCTGGTCTAGCTTCTTTGAAGCGGTGCTGACTCTGCTCATAGTCTTGGGATTCATCCTGATCAACTACCTATTCCAGATCGGGCTGGCATTCATTATGCTCGGTGCAGTGCAGCTTCGGGCGCGCAGCTTGGGAGTCTAGGCAGAGTGACAGAGGCCGCAAAGCCCACCGAGTCGTTGTCATCCGAGGCAGCCGCGACGCTTTCGCGCCGCAGTTTGCGCCGGTGGTGGCGGCGGAGAGCGGGGTTCGTCATATCCCTGGCCCTATTCACTGGTTTGGGTCTGTTCATTTTGCTGATTGTCCTGCTCTTTTCGCAGCCGCTGAATCCGTTCCAAACGCCAGATACCCTCACGGTGCTGCGCC
>JAADYZ010000515.1 GCA_010092775.1 Chloroflexota bacterium | reverse complement strand
TCATCTGCTCGCGAGCTGCTGCCAGCGCCTCTTCCATCGAGGTGAACATAGGATGCGGCTGCTGACCGTACTGCTCTTGGTTATTGACTGCGTTAGCAGCAAGCTGCGCGATCCGGCTTGTACCGACCATATAAGTCGTCAAGTCGTTCCAGTATTCATCCTCTGGGGCGGGCACTTCCGCTAGACCCTGCACTAACACCGAAAACGGCATATCCTCATCTAGCATCGTCCAGATGGCAACCACTGGGCGACCTTGCTCCGCCTTGAAGGCACGCACTGCATCAAGACCAAATCTGGCATCCACCGCCCCACCAAAAGGTGCCGTAAACTCCAAAATAATGATCGATTCATTGGGGTCTTTCTCGATTTCCATAGCCATATGTAGATATTCTCCCTATTTAGTGTGGACACATCTCACTATACAACATACAGACTCAATGGATGCAACTGGTTGACGAACTGTTATGTAACAGCAAGATGATGCAGCGCTCGACGCCATCTGGCTTTGGATCGCACTACCATGGCCTGAATGGCTCCTTGCCCGCTTCGCGTTCGTGAACTCATAGCGCTTGAGCTGGAAATCAGTGTGATTTGTACGTTTGATCAACGCGATTTCGCGATGTATCGCCGGCAGCGTGCAGACCATTTAGACTTAAAGCCTTGAGCGGCCCCCTGCCACTTGGCGGGTAGGTAGTGAGCACAGCCTAGTATCGCCAAATGGGCCGCCACTCAGTATGATTGTCTAACGACCAACTTAGTTCTTGATCGAGCCTATGGCCTACAACGATTCTCGTAACAACAACTGGTATCCGCGCCCTCAAGGTCGCATCTCACGGCTTGCCTCCCCCGGCGACGCCAAAGTTCCGGGGGGCCGGGTGTCTATCTTCCGAATCCTGGTACTCGTGGCACTTGTCGTTCTCATGGGGCGAGTTTATCAGCTTCAATTTCTGCAAGGTCAGGACTTCGTCTTGCAGGCCGACAGCAACCGCTTCGACCGGGTGAGCATCCCGGCGACGCGCGGCATCATCATTGTCCGCAATGGCGTACCGCTGGCGATCAATGTGGCCAGCGCCAATGTGACCGTCACACCGGCGCTGCTCCCGCTTGACGAAGATGAGGAACTGGCCGTGTTGGAGCGGCTAGCTAGCCTGATCGGTATTCCGTTTCGCGGCGAGCTGGATACAGTCGATGAGCGCGGCATCCCGGAACAGAGCCTGCTGACGATGGTGCGCACCGGTGAGGGCATCGCACCCTTCCGCCCTGTGGTGGTTGAGGAAGACATTAACGAAGAAATTGCCCTGCTGATCATCGCTGAGGGACTGCCCGGCGTTGACATTGAATGGACACGTGTGCGCGATTATCCAACGGGCGCGCTGACTGCACATGTCATTGGCTACATGGGGCCCATTCCACCCGAACGAGCTGATGAGTTCGAAGCCCAAGGCTACCGGCTCGACATCGACCGGATTGGCTACGATGGAATCGAGTTTGAGTTTGACCCGACCCTGGCTGGCGTCCCCGGACAGCGCATCGTTGAGCGCGACGTAGCGGGCGAAGAAATCCGTACAGTGGGCGATACACGCTTGCCCATACCCGGCTACAGTTTGCGCCTGACGATTGACACTGAATTGCAAGAACGGGCCCAGGGCCACCTGATCGATACGCTCAACAACATGCGGGGGCTTTTCCCCGACAATCCGATTGGCTATGATCGCGGTGTGGTCATCGCAATGGACCCCCGCAGCGGCGAAATCCTGGCGATGGTCAGCTATCCAACCTATGACAACAGCCGCTTCGCCCGCACCATCGACTATCAGTATTATTTGCAGGTCGCGCAAGACCCGCAGCAGCCGCTCTTCAACCAGGCGATTAGCTCGCTCTATCCGCCCGGCTCGATCTTCAAGATGATCACCCTGACCGGCATCTTGGAAGAGGGCATCATGGAACCAGAGGACACGCTCTCAGCGGCTGGTGAAATTCAGTTGGTCAATCGCTACTACCCCAACGACCCTGTTCAATCGCAGACCTTCGTCTGTTGGCTCGATCCGCCCGGACACGGCGATGTCAATGCGGTGCAGTCCCTCGCCTGGTCTTGCGATATTTACTTCTATAAGGCGGCGGGTGGCTTCGAGGGCGAAGTCCCGACCGGGCTGGGCGTCACCCGTCTGGGTGCCTGGATGGACGTGTTCGGCTTTAACGATCAGGCAGGTGTGGAACTGCCAGGTGAGATCGATGGCTTCGTGCCCGATCCGGATTGGAAACGTCGCACCTGGGGCGAAGGCTGGTCGACTGGCGATACCTATAACTCGTCCTTCGGCCAGGGTTATGTCGTTGCTACGCCTTTGCAGATGCTGCACACGCTGAACATCTATGCCAACGATGGGATCATCTCCCGCCCAACCTTGATCCGCGAGATCATCGATGCCGATGGCAACGTCGTGCAAGGCTTCACGCCAGATCAATATCACATTGTCGAGAATATCGAGGAATACCAATTGACCAGCGGTGCTGCCAGTGGGATCGACTACATGGCCTCCTGGGAGGAGACCCTGGCGATCATCAAAGAAGGTATGCGTGCCGCTGTGACGGTTGAGGGTGGAACAGCCCAGGGTTCGCAAGAGCGCCTGGATGAGCTGGGCATCACCACCGCTGGAAAGACCGGTACCGCCGAGTTTTGTGACAACATTGCCGCCCAACTCGAACAGTGTGAGCCGGGCAACTGGCCCGCCCACGCCTGGTACATGGGCTATGCACCCTATGAGAATCCGGAAATCTCGGTGATTGCCTTTGTCTACAATGGCGCGGAGGGGTCCTCGGTGGCCCTGCCCATTGCCACCGCCGTGATGCGCGACTACTTCGAACTGAAGGCCGAACGTGAAGCTGAAGCGCTGGACGAAGCCGCATCGGCGCCTTAGATCGTGACTGACCTACGCCGTTCAACCACCCCGTACCTCTTGGCAGGCGGCCTCGTTGGCCTGTCATTTGGCTTGGCATTCAGCCGAACGCTGTACGAGACATGGACGACCAGCTTCTATTGGTTGGGGTCGCCGCTGGCCGGAGCCGCTGCGGCCTTGATTGGCGGAATAGGTGGGTGGGCATTGGTCTGGTGGCAGTCTGGGCAGGCCCCAACCCAACAGAATCGACTCGCCTGGGCGCTGTGGGCCTTTGGCCCGGCGGCCCTGCTGTGGCTGCACATTCTGGCACCTGCCCACGATGTCAATCCGCTGCGCGGTTGGGTACTGGTGCTCGGTGGCGTCGCGTTGGCGGGTTTGCTAAGCTGGCAAGCCGGGCTAGCCAGCGGACGGCGTTGGCCACTGCGCGAGGCGGCCCTGGTTGGATCGATTGCTCTAGGCGCGTATTTGCTGACCTTGCAGCGGACGATTGGCCGGGCGGATACCTTCGAATTCCAAGTGACGGCTCCGGTGCTTGGCGTGGCCCATCCGACCGGCTATCCGCTGTATACGCTGTTGGGCGGCGTCTTCAGTTTGCTGCCCATCGGTGAGGTCTTCACCCGCATCAACCTGACCTCAGCCATCTTCGCTGCGACTGCGGTCGCTTTGCTGTTTGCCCTCTTAAGCGGCCCCTTGCAACTGCGCCGTCCGGTCGCAGCGATTTCTGCGCTGGCGATCGGCCTGTCGCCTGTTCTGTGGGGTCAAGCGGTGATCGCCGAGGTGTATGCTCTGCACAATTTGTTTGTTGCGGCACTGCTGCTGATTGCCCTGAGCCTGCTGAACGAAAGCGGCGAAGGGGGCTGGTCGGTCGAGCCACTGCGGCCCTGGACCCTGAGCGAGCAACCCGCCAACGCCGCCGCCCTGGTGATCGCTCAATTTGCATTGGTCGGTTTGAGCCTAACCAATCACCTGACGACGGTGGTCATTCTGCCTGCTTTAGCGCTGGCGCTGTTCTGGGCCTGGCCACGTTTGCCGCTCAAGGTCTGGGGGTTTGCGCTGGGTGCGCTGCTGCTCGCTCTGCTGATTTATCTCTACATACCGCTGCGCTGGCCTGCCCTGCATGATGGTACCGCCATGCCCTTCGGCGAATTCATCGGCTGGATCACCGGCAGCCGCTTCAGCGGAGCCCTGCAATTGCGCGCCTGGATCGATGATCCTGGGCGTTATGGCATCCTGGCGCGCTTGCTGCGTGATCAATGGGGTTGGCCGGGCGTGGTCCTGGGGAGTGCGGGCTTGCTGATCTTGCTGTGGCGACGCCCACGCAGCGCCGTGATTTTGTTGGGGGCATTCGCGGGGGTTGCCTTCTACGGACTCAACTATCTGGTCCCCGACATTGATGCTGTCTCTTATACACATCT
>JAADYZ010000514.1 GCA_010092775.1 Chloroflexota bacterium | reverse complement strand
CCTTCCGCGAACTGGTGCAGACGCTCAGTTCCTAGTCGCCCACCGATGCTGCTGCTTGCCGCCGAGATCGGGGTATTTGTGCTGCTGCTGTTCTTCACCAGCACCTTCACCCAGGAGATCCGCCTGAAGATCGCCAGCCGTCGCTGGCCCCACGCACCCGCACAGATCGAGGTGTATCTGGGTGAGGCTGACGCGCAGGCGGATGTCTTACTGCACTACAGTTTCGAGCTAGACGGCCAGCGCTTCGACGGGCGGCAATTGGTCTTCGACGGGCGTGGAGCCGATGCAAAAACGCAGGCCCAGGACATCGCCGCCTATTACAGTCAGGGCCAGTTGATGGCCGCTTACTATGACCCCAGCCAGCCAGACCGCTCCATCTTGATCAATGAGCTGACCTTGGAGGAGAGCATCCGGCTAGGGATCAGTCTCTTCCTGCTGAGCAGTGGGCTAATCGCCATTGGAACGCAGGTAGCGTTCCTGCTGTCAGGCCGCTAAGCTGAGAGAGTAGACCAACTCGCCGCGCTAAACGAGGAACGCAGCCACCATGACCCAACCTGATGACGGGGGCCGCAAACTGCCGCCGGGCTTCGACGCGCAGATTCGGATGGATGTCACACATTGGATCGCCGAAGGGCGTCCGAGCGCCATGCTCTATCGCGGCGATGACCTCGACCTGGCGAAGCTATGGGCACGCCAGCACATTCTCGATGAGCACGAATGGGAATTTGTGGAACTGTCTTCGCATCAATGGTATCTGTCAGCGCTGGTCGAGTTTGCGCAGTTCATCCGTACTGAGCTGCTGACCCGCCTGACCAGCATCCGCGCTTACGCGGAGATGCTGCAAAACAAGCGCGACAAATACAGCGAAAGACAGATCGAGCAGTTTTCCGCCACAATGCTGCGCAATGCACAACGCGCCATCGACCTAGCCCACTATCTACCCACCTACACCCGGATGCGCGCCGGACTGTTGGCGATTGATTCTGCTGAGTACGAACTGGTCGAGTTCAAAGAGCAGCTCACCCGTGTATTCGAGCCGCCGCTGCGCACCAGTTCCGGCAACCCGATTGAGGTCCGCTCCAACGACATCTCTGAGATTGTGGATATTGAGGTGGAAGCCTGGTGGGTCGATCGCCTGGGGCAACTGCTGCTGCTCAACTGGTTCTGGTTCCCCATTGAGACGATCGAACTGCTCTTTAAGCAAGATGACGAAGCGGGCCTGCTCTATACCTACATCAATCTGTACTATCAATTGACCTTCAAACCCTACTACATCGACTCCTGGGCCGTACAGCAGCTCGAAGAAATCGTCGCGCTGAAACACGGTACGATCAAAATCCCTGAACGCGAAGAAACCACCATCGATACCATCACCATCACCCTGCCGATTTAGCGCCAGCCAGGGTACCAGTTGTCTAGCACGATGAGCAGTTGATTAAGGTTGTCGATCACGGCGTTGGGCTTCTGGCCGTTCAACTCCAGGCCAGGCTGGCGATACCACACGCTGCGCATCCCGACGGACTGTGCGCCGATCACATCGGCGTGGGGATTGTCACCCACATAGATTGCTTCGTCTGGAGCGACACTGAGCAAATCGAGCATCACCTGGAAGGCCTGTGGATGCGGCTTGAGCCGCCCGATGTCGCCCGCGCTGCGCCGCACATCCAGATAGTCCTTCAGGCCGAGCGCTTGCAGCTCGCGATCGCGCATCCACATCGGCACAGCCGAGTTGGTCAGCAGGCCGGTCTTCAGGCCCATTTCGCGCAAGGTTGTCAATACCGGAATAGCTTCTTTGAAGGCCACCACGCCCGGCGCAAGGTTCCAGTTATAACGGTTCAGGAGATCGCCCATATCCAGCGCATCAATCGGCAGTTCATGAAACGCCAGCGTTTGCTGGATGATCATCTGCTGGTTGGGGCACACCCATTCTGGCGGTTCAGCGCTCTCCCAGGCCGCATAGACTTGCTCGGTGTAGGTATCGACCACATGATTAAGTTCCGGAAGGCTGTAGCCACTTTGCTTCAAGTGGCTGTAAAGTGGCTCCCAGGCCCGGATGTTAAGATCATTCCAGGGGACATAGCTTTCACGCCAGCTAATCAGCGTATCGTCCATGTCAAAAATTACCGCTTGAATCATAAGACTTCGTCTTTCTGCCCGCGTGGCTCAGCCTCCAACTGCCAGACCTGTGCCCCGGCTTCACTCATCAATAGCTGCCCGCTGACGCCATATCCGCTGACGCCCCAAGACAATAGGTTGCTAAGCTGCTCAATCGTATGGATGCCGTGCAAGCTCACCGCACGGGTGGTGCCCGGCAGCACATCCAACCAGTTCATCAGCAGCGAAAAATCAACCGTCCCCTCGAAGGGGTCCACACTGTTGAAGGCGACCACACGCGGCGCTAAGCGCACCGCCCGCGCCAAATCAAAAGGCGAGTAGACCTCCAGAAAAGCCACCATCCTTAGACGCTGGGTCAGGCTGAGCATCTCTCGCAGTTGATCATCATCTAGCAGCCGCACCGTCAGATTGAGGGCGTCGGCTCCTAAGGCCCGCGCCTCAAAGACTTGGTAGGTGTCCACAAACAGATCGTATTGGATCAAGGGCACATCAACGCGACCGGCTAACGCCGCTAAATCCGACAGATGGCCGTATAAGAGCAAATCATCGGTGCTGACGATCAAGCCGTTGACGCCCGTCTGGATGCACAGCATGGCCTGAGTCACGGCGCTGTAGCGCGCCGAGCCATTGGGCATATCTCGCTGGACCTCAGCGAACAGCGCTGGGCGGGTTGACCAGCGCAGCTCGTTGATCACATGGCGCGGTCGGGCCTTCTCTGCGATCTGCCGCTTGAGGGCGTCCAAGGGGACAGCGGCACGCCGACGATCCACGTCTGCCTGCTTCTGTTCCACAATCAATTGGATTGAGCTGCCCAATTCCGCCATCGTTCGCTGCCAACAGGTGCTTACATGCCAACAGGGGCGATCCGTAAACCGCCCCTTCTCCTGATTCCATTTTAGAACAATGGCCCCAGTGCGCTACTCAGGGGAGCCTTTTGTTTGATAACTCTAACCATTTCGGCATCTCATTCGCGCACAAATGCGGCCCTATGTACAATACAAGACCTTGACCGACTGTTAATTCCTGCTGATTCCCAGAGGTAGATCATGAGCGGCAGCGCCCAGTGGCTGGACGATGACCACAGCATTTTGCACATTCTGTTGACGGAGCGTTGGACGGTTGATGATTGGATGAT
>JAADYZ010000513.1 GCA_010092775.1 Chloroflexota bacterium | reverse complement strand
TTTGAGTTACGCAGGTCCGCCCACCGCATCCGATGCCGTGTGGGCCATGCTCGTCGAGAAGCGGGCGCTCGACTTCACCGACCTGCGCGGTCGTCCGCATCGCATTAAGCACAGTGGCTATCCCTCTCTCGAAGGCAAAGGTGGAAAAGCCAGAGGCTTTTCCCAAGGAAGTCGTTCCACGACTTCCACAGCGCCATGGAAACGCTACGTTACCCGCATCGAGAGCCTATCCATCGACCACACCATCCTGCTCGACAAGCGTTTCGTCGATCCGGCCTACGCTCAAGATGTAGCTTATACCTTCGCCTTTGAAGGGGCAAACCTCGCAACCCTCGTCGGCTGTCACGTCAGCCAGTCGGTCGATATCGCTGTCTTCCCTGCTTGGTTCGATGGGCTGTTGGCCCTCGGGCGGCGCGAACGGCTGCTCACCCCACTCACCACACTCGCCGCCCCGATGAGCTGTCGCGCTTGTGGCTCATACCACTGGCGCACCTGGATCACCGGACTACTCAACAAGCGGCGGAAGCGCTTTACGATACTCAGCTTCTGCCGATCCAGCGGCACTTTGCGGGCCATGTGGGTCAGATGCACACTCTTGGCTTGGACCATGCCCACCACCAGATACACCAGATTCTTCAGGCGTGGCCTTGCATAGGACTGCTCCGGCATTATCGTCTTTAACCGTTTGCTCCAGATGCGGTACAATGCGGGTATGGACAATGTTCTCTTCCCTCTTGGTTGTTCGTCGCACTTCAACCTTAGCGAGATTAGAGCCATTGTTCATCTTTCAACATCTGTCCGGTAGGTAGTGTATATGCAAGAAGATACTACAACATTCTCATCCCTAGACTCTATGCAATTTTGGGAGATCTCAGGTGACTTCTGCATCTTCAAGCCACAAGAACTGACTGATGTGGTTTTTGTGCATCTTGATAATGACTCTGTTCTCTTTTTGCTGGGTTCTGCGCTGCAGGAAACTGTAGGGATGGAAGGCACAGGGACACTCACTCTTGCAACTTTCAAGAAGCTTGCCTCGCCTGCGCAAGTTGTTACGGACTCTGCCTCTGTCGAGGGCTATCTGGCAGCAATAAGGGAGACAAACGACACTCGTAATAGTCCCCTGATTGTGGTTATGAACCAAGATCGAAGAGAAATACTCGCTGTAGTCTCATTTGACACGATAGCTGAAGAATTCGAGGGCAAGAGCACGTCTAAACCATCTGGCACAGCACTAGAAACTACTCAGTTAAGCCAAGGTAACACCGAACCCGGGTCTTCCGGGCCTTCGCAAATGGTACAGTCTGGGGCTGGCGACGACCATTCACCTCCCACATCCGCCGATGAAAAACCATCAGAGCAGACTGAAACTCAGGAGCCCAATACTGGCGAGCAGGACCCTAGCCCTACTAGCCTCCAAGAGACAGATCTTGATACTCCTGTGGCCAATTTGGAAGGAGCTGACCAGATTCTCTCTAGGGCTACCCCCCCCTCAGATACGGCACCGGCACCACCCAGCGACAATACCACAATTTCAATGTCGGGGAATGTAGGAGCGGATGTCAACATTGCCGGTGATGACATTATTGGACGTGATCAAATTAGCACTGAGGAGTTCACAGGTGGTGATAGGGTCACAGCCACCAGCGCTGGAATAGCTATCGCTGGTGGGGCGGGGGATGACACCATCACCATCACCCAGGGCGAAGAACAAACTGGACCTGAATTCCTGCAGAAGATTCGGACATGGGTTGAGCAGAATGCCCTCATCGCCATCTTGGGATTTATCGTTATCACATTGATTCCCACGGCTGTCTTTTACTTTGAGGTCATTCAACCCCTTGTGACCCCCCCGGACCCAATGACAGGGGAATGGAATGTGGCCGTCGCAGTGTTTACACCACAGGGCGATCAACCCATTCGCAACCGGGATGCCCAACTCATTGCCGAGGTATTTGCCGGTCGAGTTGAGAATGAGTTTGCCGAACGGGGTGAGAACATCGATCTCACTTTGCAGGTGCGTGGCCCATCCGAGGTGGGGCGCGTTCAGGGTCAGACCGCTGTGGATCGGGCTGCGAACGCGGCTGACCTTGCCGAGCAGATCAATGCCAATGTGGTCGTCTACGGTGTGGTCGAACTGGTGGATGGTGAGTACCAACTTCGCCCGGAGTTCTATGTGCGCATCGATAACAGCTTCGAGACCGAAGAACTCCTCGGACAGCACGCCTTTGGAAGCCCCGTGCAGTTGATCGGTGAGCGCGACTCGATTGGCCCACAGTTAAGCACCAATCAGATTCTCTCCGATCGGTCAGAGGCGTTTGCGTTGATCACACGCGGGCTGAGCCTGTATTTCACCACCGCCTATGATGATGCGTACAGCGTGTTTCAGGAGGCTAATCGCAATGATTTGTGGGAGACGACTGACGGGCGTGAGGTACTCTATCTGTTCCAAGGGAATGCGGCGAGCCGTGCGCTGCTCATTGATGAAGCGGAGGAAGCGTATGAACGGGCGCTTGATATTGAGCCCGAATATGCTCGCGGCTACGCGGGCTTGGCGGGTGTGGTCTATTTGCAGGCTATCGAGGATCTAAATATTGCCGTAAGTTTGGTGGATATGGCAGGTCTTGAGGAAAGCATTGCCCTTTATGACCAAGCATTAGCGGCGGAGATCAATCCACCCTCTGCTGATGTAGATACCAAGGCCGCCTTTGGCCTCGGTCAGATCTATCTGGTGCAGGCGTTGGCGGGTGAACCAACCGCAGAACTTGCCATTGAGGAGTTTGA
>JAADYZ010000512.1 GCA_010092775.1 Chloroflexota bacterium | reverse complement strand
GTGGCTGTGTTGGAGAAGGGCCATTTGGTCGAACTGGGCACGCAAAACGAACTGCTCGCGAACGAGGGCCTCTTTGCCCGACTCCATCGGATGCAGTTCCAGGGCGTATAAGGCCCAGGCTGGAGCGGGTGACAGCCCCCTGTGGGGGCTTCCCCGCCTTAGCCAGGCGCCTCAAGGTCCGGAGCCGACATCAAGACCCAAGCCTCGCGCCTCATCCGCACGGATCGGGCCAAGGTCAGTTAGATCGGGAACACGCATCCGATCCACCTGCTGCGGCTGATAACCGTGATGGTAGATCACCCCATCGCGTAGCAGCCAACGAGGGCCCAACTGCCGGTAGCAGCGCTCATCTTCCGCAATGGGCTGCACAGCTACATAGTGATCGTGCTTTTCGCGGTAGATCATCACCACCTGATCGCTGTACCAGCGCAGATATTCGGTCAGGCAGCCAAAATAGGGATTATAGGTATAGACCTCCCATTCGATGTCGTCCTGACCTGCCAGCCGGACAAAGAGCCGAAAGCGCACCGAAATGAGAGATCGCCCTTCCGTCCCGCTCTCTTTGGCCATGCAATGCACCCAGGCGTATCCCTTGCCCGCTGGATGCAGCGCCGCAGCGGTGATCTCATGCTCATAGCCCTCGTCGTCAACGTGGGCAGGAGGCAGGCCAAGGCGCTTCGCTACGCTTTCGATCGCCGCTTCATCGCGGTCGAGCGGCACGCTGAGATGCCCCAACATAATGCCACCTATCCGCAGCGGATTCATCATACCGTGTTGATAGAGAAAGTCGTCAAGCATGCTTCACAAAGTCATACATGTTGCTGTCGATCACGGGACGGTAGCCAATTTCTTGATAGATATGATTGGCTGTTGGATTGCTCAGATCGGTGAAGAGGAAGCAGAAGCGCCGCCCAGAATCCAGCAGATGTTGGCTCAACGCGGCGACAATCGCTGAGGCATAGCCCCGCTTACGCTGCTCCGGTGGTGTGTATACCGCCAGAATACGCATCCCGTTAGGGGTCGGACCGGCATAGCCCGCCATCGAAACCGGCTGGCGGGCGACTTCCCACAAATACAGGCCCCGGAGATCCCTTTTCCCAGCCAAGTAGCGATCAACGGTGGCTTTAACCTGATCATCCGGTCGCGGCGCTGGCATCGCATCCCGGTCAAAACCGCGAATCCAATCTATCAGCAAATCCCGATCATCCTCGGTCACCAGCCGCATCGATCCGGGGACGCCCTGTGGTGGGGTTAGTTGCCTTGCCTCGTACACTCGCTGATTCATCCGCAGTCGATAGGTGCCACCCGACCGCGCCGCCCACAAAACGGCGAAGCGCTCAGCCAGATCGTTGAAGCCCAGCACACCCGGTGCATCCGGATAGACGCCGTAGAACTCATCGGCCAGCTTCGCCAGGATTCCCCCTACCTGCGCATCATCCCCTTCGACCAGCGACAGGGCGAGATGGTATTCCGTGCCGGTGCGAAAGGCCACCGCCCGCACCTCATCCTCGTCTTCGACCGTCACCAGATGGTAGGTATCCCAGCGATCGGGGGCCTTGAGCAAGGTCGCCGCTACCCCTATATGCAGATTGTGGGCGGCTTCGTTGCGCATCAAATAGGGTAGGGCGCGCTGATAAAAGGCCTTCGGATCGTCTGTCCAGCGTTTGATCTTCATGGGCTTTCCTGTCAGTCGGTTTGCAGGCTGGTTCAATGTATCCGATCTTCGGTGTCAATCAGTTGGCACTTGATCGGTCAGCCCTCCCCAAAGAATACCTACCCGACCATCACGCTGGCTGAGGGAGGAAGCTCGGCAGGTAAAAACTCAGATAATCCAACGCTTGATCGGGGCTTGCGTTAATGCTCACTTGCTGAAGGTCGGGGCGGGCCAGGATCACATCGTATTGGCGCAATGCGTCGCTATGACCGTTGACCGCCTGTCCTGCGCCATCGGTCACATAGAGGAACAGGTCTTCGCCTTCCTGCGGCGGCTCTATGATCGTTCGCCCGCCCGCCGGGACCTGAGTCGCTGTCAGTCTGCCAGACATATGCTGTTCCATCGGGGAGTCTTGGCCAATCAAGCTGACCACATCAGCATCGCCAACCTTGCGGCGCGGCAAATCGGCGCGGCTGGCCTGCTGATAATGTGGATCGAGGCCCCGATATTTGGGGTCAGCAATGAACCAGATTTGGATGACTCGCACCGGATCGTCGGTATAGTTCATCTCCATATGAGCGATGTAATCGCCCGAAAACATCCGCTGCAACTCACCAGGCCCAATCTCACCTTTGCCCCCCGTGACATCCTCATGATAGAGGGTGCCCTCTAACACCCAGGTGTAGATCTCCAGACCGCGATGCGGATGCCAATCGAAGCCGTTACGCGGTGCGATGCGCGTCATGTGGGCGGTCAGCATACCACTCAAGCGCTGGAGAGGGCTCCAGCCGCCGACGGCAAAGTGGGAGGTCAGCCAGTGGATCGGGTTGATCCAGGGAAAAGCCTGCGCCGGATAGTATTGATAAGCCTCAGAACGAGCGAAATCAGGATGAATCACACTATTGAACATAACCCCTCTTGTTAGATGCTACCCATTGTTATTTCGACATCGAATGAATTGTAGCGTGTTTATGAGATGGCTGTCTAGGCTTTGCGCAAGATTCGCGTGGGTGGCCTCATCTGATCCTGTGGTATCATTGAGCAGAGCAGACGCTTCTGGCAGGACGTCCTCAACCCGTGCGAGGAGGGACAGCGCTATGGAAGGCAGCACCACAATCAAGGCTGGCGTCAGCGATTCGACGCAGTCGGTTCTACGCAGCTTGTGGATTACGGTCGCGATCGCCCTGGTTGTGCTTTTCTTTGGCGCAATCCCAGCGCACTACCGCGAAATGCAGGCCCCTTTCGATCCGGCCAACCCACAGTTGCTGCAACTCACCCCATTTGAGGTCAACCGCCTGGCCGACTTTGGGATCAGCCTGCCCTTCTACGCGGCCTACCATGTGGTTGTCCATGTCGCTTTTGCCGCCACCTTTATCGCGTTGGCTGTGCTGCTCTTTACCCGCCGCCCAGACGAACCGATCGTATTGTTCATCTCGATGACCTTGATTCTGTTTGGCATTGAGTTTGTGCCTGTGATCTCCTCTCTGGTGCAGGTCAATCCGTTTTGGGCAACCGTCAAGCGTATCCTCAACACGATGACCTATATCGTAACTGTATTGGTCGTCTACGTGTTTCCAGATGGACGCTTCACCCCGCGCTGGACAGCTCTGTTTTGTTGGGGTTGGGCCGCCTGGATGGTGGTCGGACTCTTCGTGCCCATTGTCAACCCTTGGGATTACCCGGTGCCGACCGGACTGGCGGTGATGGTGATCCCACTATCCATTGGCTTATGGTCACAGTATTATCGCTTCCGCAACATCGCCAGCCCGGAAGAGCGGCAGCAGTCCAAATGGGTCATGATGGGCATCGGAGTGATCATCGGTTCAGCCCTCACCTTCGTTTTATTGGATGCCATACTACCCTCCATCCTGGGCCCTGAGATGGTTAATCTGTTCATGAATATGGTCTGGCTGCCCCTGATGAGCGGGATCATCGCGGTGGGCTTCGCCTGGACCTTGGGCCTGGCATTGTTACGGCACCGGCTGTGGGATGTGGACTACGTACTCAATCGCAGTCTGGTCTATGGCGCTGTAACGGTGCTATTAGTGCTGGCCTTTCTGATCGGCTTCTTCACGCTGCGTGTCGTGCTGTCAGCGACTCTGAATCAATCGCAGGCTGTTGCTGCTCTCATCTCAACAGCCGTTGTGTTTGGCCTCTACAGCCCGGTGCAGCGCGCTGCCCGCCGATTTGTCGATCGTCAAATCTATGGCATCAAGGTGAGCTATACCAAGCCACGCGGAGCCACGCCGGAAGACGGCGATACCAAAACCCTGCTGGGCCCTTATGAGCTGTTGGAACGTATCGGTCGCGGCGGCATGGCTGATGTCTATCGGGCCTATCAGAAACAACTCAACCGCACCGTCGCGATTAAGGTGCTGCATCACCCCGATGATGAAGTCCACCTGCGCTTTGAGCGCGAAGCACGCACCATCGCGGCGCTAACACATCGCAACATCGTTCAGGTCTATGACTTTGGCTCAGAGAATGGCCAGCCATTCATGGTCATGGAGTACGTGAACGGCCCGACCCTGGAACAGGTTGTGCGCGATCAAGGCGCCTTGCCCTACACGCAGGTCAAAGGGATTGTCAACGAACTCGCGCAGGCCCTCGACTATGCGCACGAGAACGGCGTGATCCATCGGGATGTCAAGGCGGGTAACGTGATGCTGCGTGGGGCTGAGGCCGTTCTGGCCGATTTTGGCGTCGCCAAGATTATCGGCGGCAGCACCGTCCAAACGCAGGCTGGCATCATTGGCACCCTGGAGTACATCGCCCCTGAACAAATCCGGGGTGAACAACTGGATCATCGGGTGGATATCTATGCCCTAGGCGTGCTGAGCTACTATTGCCTGAGCGGCCTGATGCCTTTCAAATCCGATAATCCGGGCGCCTTGCTGATCGCTCATCTTCAGCGCCCCGCCCCAGACCCGCGCGATCAACAACCCAACATCCCGGCCAAGACCGCGCTGGCCATCATGCAGGCGATGGCCAAAACTCCCGATGCTCGCTACAAGACTGCCCAGGATTTTGCCCTGGCCTGGGAGTAGCGCTAGCGTTCCGCTTCAGAAATCCGATCGCGATTGACGTCAACCACCCGGTAAACGTGCTCTTGGCGCTCGTAGACAAGATGATCGAGCAGCCAGTCGTTATCAGTGATGAACACCGGGCGCAGCTTGACCTCCGCCTCGATCAAACTGAGCAGGCGATTGCGGGCGATCTCCGCGAGTTCCGCGTCACTATCCACCCCGTATAAGCGTCGATGCTGATCATAAATGCCGAGTGCGTGCCCACCTCGGTCTAAGATCGTGATGTCGGGACGTCGCCCCTCAACGATGAGCAAGTAGTTCAGTGGGGCGGCTGTCTCCCATTGTGCGATGATTAATGCGTTGGCTTCAACCTGACTGGTGACCGTGTGGGCATAAGCATAGGTATTGATGTCGCGGCTGCGATCCACCAGGGGCCAGTTGACGACCAACAGCACGGCGATGAGGCCCGCAGCGCACGCATGGATCGCCGCCTGTGGACGATCACCGGGCCCTAGCGTCTCCTGCATCAAGTCGGACACCGCTTGCAGGCCCTTGGCATACAGCGGCATCAACCAAACAAAGCTGGGCAGCAGCATGGTGGACGCATCGATCACGTTATAGCCGCTGAAGAAGATCAGCATACTCAAGGCGCCACCCACAAACAGCAGCAGCAGACGATGACTAGTGTTCAACACACTCAGCACGATCAATACCAGCCCAAGACCCAGCAAGCTAAAGGTGATGAGCTGCACCTGTAAGCCGAAGTTCTGTAGCATCAAGCTGAGCGGCAGATCAAACATGCGATGTGAGAACATCCGCCCAGAGATCATCCACAACAAGCCTGTAGGCGTGTCCAACGCGACATCAAAGTATTGCCCTACGTAGTTAAAAGCTGGGCCTTGCGCCCAGCGCAGCGGCAAGTAGGCATACAGGCTCAGCGGGAGCAGACCGCCCACCAAGCCCAATGCCATCGTTTTGGCCTCAAAGATCAGCTTGCCGCCGCGCATCCAGAGGAAGATCAGCAGCAGCGGAAACACCATCACAACTGTCTCTTATACACATCTCCGAGCCCACGAGACAAG
>JAADYZ010000511.1 GCA_010092775.1 Chloroflexota bacterium | reverse complement strand
GCAACGTTCATCGGCTCAGTCATTGGGTTTTTCGCCTTTGCTTGCATCTCCATTGTGATCTTACTCCTGGGCGAGTGCGGCTTCAATCTCAGTGACCAACTGCTCTTCAGTGATTGGTGCCGCCACGAAGAAAACCACGTTGCCTTGGCGGTCGATGATGAAGGTCTCTGGCACGCCCCGAATGTTGTAGTCATCGGAGATTTGACTGCGCAAGTCTGGTCCATTGGGGTAGCTGATGCCGAACTCATCCAGGTAGGCAAGGGCGCGCCTGTCGGTATCCTGGTAGCCTACCCCAACGAACATCACACCGCGCGGTTGATAGTCGCGCCAAGCCTGCTCCAAAACGGGGGCCTCGTCGCGGCAGGGCAAACACCAACTGGCCCAGAAATTCAGCACGACCACCTGCCCTCCCAAATCGGACAGTCTGACTTCGTCACCGGCATAGGTCCTTAGCGTGAAATCGGGTGCGCGACCATCATCCGGTTGAGCGGACAGAGCTTGTGCTAGACCCAGCCCAATAAAGGTCAGGACCAGGCCGATAACCAGCCACATGGCGAGCTGGCCTAAGCGCAGCTTGTTTTGCTCGGCGGTTATTTCCGTCATGCGCGGAATTCCTTCACCTCGTGCTCCAGACGGCTGACATAGATCGGATCGAGATCATCGTAGTGGGTTGCTCCCACGCCGCGATTGTGGGTGGCAGGTGCCATACGCCGCAGGGCGACCAGGAGGATGCCCAGACCAAGCAGCATGGCTAGTGGGGGGCCAACATAGAGCGCGAGGTCGATGCCCTGCGCCTCTGGTGTGGCTAGCACGCGTTGACCATAGCGATCGGCAAACCAAGTGATGATCTCGTCTTCGCCCTGACCGTCGGCAAGCTGCACGCGAATCTCCTCGCGCCAGTCGATACAAGCCTGAGTGGGGCAGACATCCAGCGGGACGTTGTCGCAGACAGGGCAGTATAGCTGCTCCGCCACCGCGTTGACCTCATCATCTGTTGGCATGCTGTCCGGAGGCGCGTCTTGGGCAAAGACCAGGCTCGGCAGCGCCAGCACGGTCAACAAGAGGCCCGCCAAGACCACGATTGGTTTGGTCATGGTCAGTCTCCTGCGGCTCCGGCTAGATTCCGGTGGGCTGTGTCGGCTTTGGCGGCCCGTTGAACAGCAGCGCGGCGCTCCTCAGCGAAGTCCGGCCAGGCGGCGATGATGATCCCCAGCGCGAAGACCGCTCCCCCACCCCAAATCCAGTTGATGAGCGGATTGTAGTAGACTTTGAAGGTCGCCTGGCTGAAGTCAACCAACTCCCAGGCGATCAGCAGCACGTAGAAGTCATCGCCCGCTAGATTGCTCACCTTGGCCGGGATGCTCATGGGCTGGCCATTGGGATGGAAATCGATGCGCGGCGTGATCTGGGCGATCTCAGTGCCATTGCGATAGACCACAGCCTGCGCCTGCGTCACGTCGCGGCCATCCGTCGCGGTGAAGCGTTCAAGCTGCTCGTATTCCAATACGTAGTTGTTCAGCGAGATCGTTTGACCGGGGCGCAGCGCCTGCTGCGTTTCGACTTGATAAGTCTCGATTGAAATAATGCCCAACGCAATAATCACCACGCCGAGGTGAATCATGTAGCCGCCATAGCGCCGCCGGTCCCTAGTGATCAGGGTCCACAAGGCGGATGCATAGTGTTCATCATGCGCCTTGACGCGTGCAGCCGCTCCACGATGGAACTCCATGATGGTCACAGCGGCGACCAGGAAGCACACCATGTATCCAATCAGTGCCCAGGGATTGCGCGCACCTAGCAAGTAGATTAGAGCTCCTAGCGTTACAGCGGCGAGGGTGGGATAAACCATCGCGCTGCCCAAGCGTTTCCAGCGCGTGATCTTCCAAGCGACCAGCGGCGCCACCCCCATCAAGAACAGCATTGCCAGGAAGAGCGGGGCGGTAGTCGCCTCATAGACCTCTGGACCGACCGAACTGCGTTCAACGGTGGGGATGGACTCAGCTAGCACCTCGGTGATCACTGGCCAATAGGTGTAGAGGAAGATGGCCACGTTCAGGCTGACGAAGACCAGGTTGTTCAGCAGGAACATCGTCTCGCGGCTCAGTAGGCCATCTAACTGTTGATCCGACTTGAGAGCATCCCAGCGCTTGGCCAGCAGAGCAAAGCTAACTATGGTCGCGACAACCAGCGCGATGAAGAACAATGGCCCGATCGCACTCTGAGCGAAGGAATGAACCGAACTCACAAAGCCAGAGCGGGTGGCGAAGGTCCCTAGAATGACCTGTAAGAAGGTCAGGATGATCAGCACCATATTCCAGCGCTTGAGCATGCCGCGCTTCTCTTGGATCATCACCGAGTGCAGGAAGGCGGTGCCTGTCAGCCAAGGCATGAAAGCGGCATTCTCCACTGGGTCCCAGCCCCAGTAGCCTCCCCAGCCCAGTACGTCATAGGCCCACCAGCCGCCCAGTATGAGGCCGAAGCTGAGGAACAGCCAGGCGACCAGCGTCCAGCGGCGTGTCGCCCGAATCCATTCGTCGGTCAGGTCGCCAGCCGCCAGCGCCGCGATGGCAAAGGCAAAGGGGATGGTGAAGCCCACGAAACCGATATAGAGCATCGGCGGGTGGATGATCATACCTGGATGGCGCAGCAGCGGATTCAAGCCGCGACCATCCAAGGGTGTCAATGCACCATAATCGGGCGGGGCGCCCCAGGGAATAAAACCATCAAAGACGATGCCAATCGCGCCGGGCAGGTTGGCCAGGTTGGTGATGGGTTGGCTGATGGCCGACAGCACCGCAGAGGGGCCAAACAAGGTGGCGATTTGGACGGATTGATCCGGGCTTTGCCAGAACTGAGCGAAGGGATTCTCCCAGAAGGTGACGAGTGTCATGAAGAACAGCAGGGTGCCCGATAGCGTCGCCACCACATAGGGCATCAGGTGCTGCTCGCGCTGCCAGTTACGCAGCAGTGCAAAGGCGTTGAAGGCCGCCATGATCCAGGCCCAGAAGAGCAGCGAGCCCTGCTGGCCGCCCCAGGTGGCCGTGATCTTGAGATAGGTCGGCATACTGCGATCGGTCACAGCCCAGACATACTGAGTGCCGAATTCGCCGGTACCGAGCTGGATGATTAGCAGACAGAGGGCCACAGTGAGCAGCGGCAGAATTATGATGGTCGCGTTGCGGGCACTTTCGATCAGAGCGGTGTTGGCGCGTTTTGCCCCCCTCAGGGCGGCCACGAGGCCATACAGCGCGCAGACCCAACTGATCAATAATAGGATGACGCCAAAGGTTGCGTCCATAGACTTGTCTTTCTCAATTGGCCAACGGGGGAGCGATCAGCGACTAGGGTAGCGCTTCGCCGACCTGCTCCGGTAGGGCGTCTTCGTAGCGAGTGGGGCACTTCAGCAGCAGATCATCGGCGTAGAAGACGCCGTCTGCATCCAGGTAGCCGGTCACGATGGCCTGGGCTTCGTGCTGAAGCAGATCGGGCTTAGGCTCATCGAAGAGGACAACGGTGACACGACTCGCCCCCTGGACGTTGGCCGCCTGATGCAGGGCTTCGGCCAGCCCACCCTCATCCGCGATGTCGGCCGCGGAGGTAGGCAGATGTGCCATCTCAAAGCTGAGTGTCTCGCCGTCGTATTGGATCGTCTCGCCCAGCACCACGCCAGATGCTCGCACCTGCTCGCCCGTGTAGTCGCCAGCGACTAGCTGATCGACTGTGACGAAGTACTGCTGTCCGTTCATCAGGTTGCCGACAATGAGATAAACGACTGCGGCTAGCAAAAGCCCACCGCCGACCAAGAATTTGGTTCGGCCACCTGCGTTTTCTTCGAGTTCAATCGGGAGATCACGTGAGGCCACCTGCGCCATAAGCCACTCTCTGTGTCAACTCTCTTGATAGGTTGCTCGATCCAACTCTGGGATAAGCCAGATCAATATGAACCCTATTGTACCGTGAGGCACAAATTGCCATCAAACGTCAATTGGCGGATGTCAGGCAGGGAATCAAAAACGGACCCGCTGCTGCGAGTCCGTTTGATACACTATGGAAGCTATTGAAGGGTCAGCATGAAGGCCACGATATCAGCCATATCTTGCTCGGTTAACAGGTTCGGGAACTGATTAGGCATCACCAATCCCTCGAAGCCTGCGACGATGTAGTTGCCTGGCACCCAGATTGACTCAACTAGATAGTAAATCTGCGGATCATCAACGCCTTCCGGGACTTCAAAGTCATCATAAGGCACACGAGCGGCGATGCCAGCATAGTTTGGACCGATCAACTGGCTGCCTTCGATCACATGGCAGCCCTGGCAGCCTAGCGCTGTACCATCAACTGAGCCGACACCACCTGCACTGACGAGCGTTTCACCGCGTGCGGCGTCTCCAACCAACTCACCGGCAGCGATTGCATTCGCAATCTCGACTGCCTCAGCGATCAATTCTTCATCGCCGCCCTCGTCAGCCGCTGGCGGCTGCGTTGGGATCAGGTCAGGATCGGGCGTGGGCAGATCGCCCGCACCCCAGTTGGCGACAAAAGCAACCAGGTCTTCAACCTCGTCGCCGCGCAGTGGGCCACCATATTCCTGGCTCCAGGCGGGCATTGGGCCGTTGTACAGCTCTTCGGTGTAAATCGGGCGGCCCGCTGAAATCGTCTGGCGGAAGTACTCGTCCAGGCTACCAGCCCAGCCTAATTCGGCCAGGCGCTGTCCGTTGTGTAGATCAGGCCGAGCGAGCGAGGGGCCTCGCCCCAGTACACCCTCACCATTCATGCCATGGCATTCGGCACAAGCCTCACGAAACTGGGCTGCACCGCGCTGAATCGAGCGGCCATCGTATTGGGCGGTGAAAGTATCCATGCGGGCTGGCTCATTGATGATGGTCCAACCGACCGACAGGATGATGGCAAAGAATACAACCGTCCCGAGCAGCGTGCGCTGCTCCAGAGGTAGTAGTTCGGTGAAGAACTTCTGAAAGGCTGTCTTCTCGCCGTCGGGGCCTTTGCCGATGTAGTCTGCCATCGTTTAGTGTCCCCTTCCACCCAATGGGTAAGCGTCGTGATGGATCGGAACGTAGCGGGAGTTGTTGAAATCCGGATTGTTCGGATCAACCCCCCAGCTAATTTCAAAGGTCAAACCGACGAGATCGATCTGAACTTGTTCGATATGCAGCAAGGCCACCGCGTTGGGTAGACCACCAAACTGCGGATCAACCTCCATCGCGTGGCGCACTTCTTCTTCGTAGACTTCCAACATATGGGCTAGCTCTTCCGCGTCACTCGGGATCGCATCGCGCCAGTAGGGCGCTTCAACGGTGCCGTCATCCGCCGTGATGGTGCCGGTGACGCTGAGGGTCTGCATGCCAAGGTAGCCACCATCGGGTGCGGTGACGAGTTCCTCATACTGTTCGTAAGGCACCTGGTGTGCGTAGCCAATCTTCTCGATGGGGGCCATTTCGTGGAAGACCTCTTGGTCAAGCGAGGTTTGCACCAGGAAGGCGGGTGTTCCCATCCAGGATGTCACGGCAATGAAGGTGATGAACAGCATGCTGAGGGAGATCGCGAAGCGGCGACGCCCATAGTGTCGGACTGGGCCAACGTCGATGTAAGGCATGATCATGAATGCCCCGGCCAGGATGGTCGGGATGATGACGCCCATCAGGGTCTTGTCACCCAGTTTCAATAAGCCCTGGGCCCACAAGAAGTACCAGGGTGCCACCGTATGGAAAGGCGTTGATTGTGGGTTCGCATGGTTTTCAAGTGGCGCATCGTAGAAGAAGATCACCGCGACACACATAATCAGGGTGACCACACCGATCCACAACACCTCGGAAGCCTGAATGTCTGGCAGGAAATAGCGCCGCACCGGGACAGGCACGCGCTTGGCCGTGTCCTCGCCGGTCTTCTCTAATTCTGGCGGCAGGCTGTGCCCATGCAAAACAACCTTATAGTAGTGCACCCCAGTGAAGATGGTCAGCAGGACCGGGAAAACCAGAACATGCAGCAGATAGAAGCGCAGCAGGCCTGCGGCCCCCAGGTCGGGCGCACCTTTCATCAGGATGTTGACGAACTGGCCGACCACCGGAGGCGGGGCTGCTTCGGCCATGCTAGCACCGATAGTGACCGCCCAGTACGCGAGTTGGTCCCAGGGCAGCAAGTAGCCAGTGAAGCTCAAGCCGAGTGTGAACACCAACAAGATCACGCCCGTGAACCAGGTAAACTGTCTTGGTTTCTTGTAGGATGCAGTGACGTAGGTTCTGAGCATGTGCAGTGCGACGAGCAAGACCATCGCTTCTGCCCCTAAACGGTGCAGGTCACGAAAGAACTGCCCTAACGGCACATTGCTCAGGATGGTCAGCATATTTTCGTAGGCGACCAGGGTTGATGGCGTGTAGAAGACCATCAAGAAGAGGCCGGTGATCAACTCAAAAACGGCGAAATAAGTTGACAGCCAGCCGAGACGGAAGGTCGGATAGAGCCCCGTGATGGCCTTGTTGTAGTATCCAGGGCGCATGTGCAGCCAAAAGCCATCGGCGTGGGGCTTAAGGCGCGGATTGGGGCGGGTGAGAGGCTGATCGCCGCGCAGCATGGCCCGCCACTCAGCGGTATTGATACCGGCTGAGACGCGTGTTACCACATCGTCGGCGCCCTCAATGATCGCGGTTCTTAGGCCGGCTTCACGGGCCCGCTTGAAGAACGGCGCGTTCCCAAAATCAAAATTGGATTCCATACAGCGAGATTCTCCTCGAACTCGTTACATGGTACGTGGGGTAAAATACGAGGGTCAACACTAGCTAACCGAAGCTCCGTCAACACGTTGACCAGTTGCAACCCGGATCTCTACCGCATCATCAGGCACCTCAACCGGGCTACCAGCCGCCGGATCGCTGTTTGGATCCCCTGTGATTGTTTCGGTCAAGAGGTTGCCATTGGCATCGAAGGTGCGGACAATGAAACGATCGAGGTTGCGTGGGGCAGGCCCTTCGATATACTCGCCGGTGACTTCAAATTTGGACCCATGACAGGGACATTCGAAACGACCATTTGCTGGTACCCAGGAATACAGACAGCCTAGGTGGGTGCAGACTTTGTAAATGGCTATTAGGCCCTCATCTGTGCGAACAAGCCTTAAGCGACCGGCAGGATTATCTTCTGGAGGCGCGCCCACAGGCGGTAGATCGGCCACTGCTATGGGGAAGTCGCCGCCGAACTCGCCTTCACGGAAGCGCGGATAAGCGAACCACAGAATAGCGCCGGTTGCTCCCCCTAGTGACAACAGCATCGAAGCTCCCCAGATGTAAAAGAGGAACTCACGACGGGTCATTGGAGGGGGGCCAGCTACGGTGGCTTGCGCCATGAAATTGCTCCTCCTTCTTAAAGGCACCTGTGCGTGGTGTCGATAACTCAAGGCGCAGGCTGTATACCAACACCTGCACATCGGCTGTTTTGATAAACTCTGATGTAAACGAGAATAAGTGCTCTTGCGCTAGCCGCCTGGCTCCTCAGGCGACGGGCCCATATTAGCTCGAAATGCGCGCGGCTGTCAAAAAATTCACAATTGTACAACTTATTATCTCTTGCTTGTATTGTGGGCCCGAGTTAACCACAATACTGACCAGAAGTAAGCCGAAGGTGTGAGGATGGATCAACGAGTTCAAACCCTGCGCGAACTGCTATTCCCGCGGACGGCCAGCCTACAAACAGAACAAGAACGTCGGATCGCCGATATGTTCTTTCGGTCGCTGCTGCTTCTGATCCCCTTGAGCATTGTCGGGGTGGCATGGCTGTTGTCTGTGACGGATTGGGCGACCCTGCGGGATCAATGGCTTCTCTTGTTGATCGGTACCGGGTTGATTGCTCTGCTGGCCCAGATGCCCTTCTTTGTGATTATGGAACGTGAGCCAGGTGTGACACTCAGCCTGCAAACGACGATTGACACAGTCGTGGTATGGGGGATTGTCTTGATCTTGGGGCCGACTGGTCTCTGGCCAGTCTTGCTGCATGCGATGGGAACATACGTCTATCGGATGGTATCCAGCCGCACGGTGTCGATATCGGCGCTGGGTTTGTTGGTCGATCTGCTTCGGGAAGGGGGTGGCGTCCTGACCCTCTTGCTAGCGCTGCTCGTCTATCAAGCCCTGGGAGGTATCATCCCGCTGGAGGGCTTGATTTCGCCCTCCACGCTGCCAGCTCTGGTGGCCATTATGTTGGGCATACTCCTGAGTGGCCTGGTCCTGATCGTCCAACTGCGCTATCTGCTGCGTCTGGAAACAGAACAAGGCGGACTCTTCCCCACGATCCTTGGATTGCTGTTCAGCCGGGTGATCGATGTGACTGGCATTGTCGTGGCCGCCGCCTATGCCGAGAATGGGCTGCCTGGTTTCTTATCGATTGTGACCATAATGGGGGTGGGGTCTTATTTGTCCTATCAACTCAGTCGGGCTGTTGATCGCAGCAGACAGCAGTCCCGAGCCATGCAGCAGCTTGAGCAGCTCGGGCGGGCCATCATTAACGCTACACCACCCTCAATCGGGCGTCTCTCAGAGTTGATCCAGACGCATGCAGTAGGCATGTTGTCCTGGAGCAGCATCGACCTGCGTTTGTTCCCCCATCACATCTTGTTCCAGAGTTCAGTCAATGCCGAGGCCATCTCACAAGCTGCGCTGGACTGGCTGACCGACCAGCGAGAGACAACGGTGATCAAACGCCGGGAGTCACTGCCCTGGAGTGATGAGGATCAGCAGCACGGCACTATCATCACAACACCGATCTTGAAAGCCGACGACGAACTAATCGGCGCCATCTACGTTGAGCTGCGCCGTAGTGATAACACGCCTGCGTCCTTGGTGGTGCCGGTGGCCCAAACGCTGGCTGCGCAGATCGCTTCGGCGGTTCAAAGCGCGGAGACCTACCAGCAAACGCTGGAAAACCAGCGCCTGACTCAAGAGCTTGAGTTCGCCGGACGGATTCAAGCCAGCTTCTTGCCGGAACATGTGCCGTCCATTCCTGGCTGGGAGTTCGCCGCCGACCTCGTTCCCGCTCGCCAGACCTCTGGCGATTTTTACGATGTGATCGATCTGCCGGATGGCAAGGTGGGGCTCGTTATCGCAGATGTGGCCGATAAAGGGACGGGCTCGGCGTTGTTCATGGCACTAACTCGCACCTTGATCCGCACTTATGCCATTGATGGCGCCGCTGCGAACCAGCACGGGCAGCAAAGCCGCGACCCCTGCCAGGTTTTTGACAGCGCCAACGAACGCATCCTGAATGATACGCATAGTGATCTCTTCGTAACGGCTTTTTATGCGGTCCTGGACCTGAAGACTGGCCGACTGACCTACGCTAACGGTGGTCACAATCCGCCGCTGCTGCTCCGTCCGAGGACTGGCGAGCGGTTTTGGTTGGCGCGAACTGGGCTTCCCTTGGGTCTATTTGACGATCGACCGTGGTCGCAACAGGACCTACGATTGGAAGAGGGGGACGTGTTGATTCTCTATACAGATGGCGTTACGGAAGCACAAAACGCACACATGGAGCAATTTGGGGAAGATCGCCTAACTCAGGCGGCTAGAGAATTGCAGCACAGTTCGGCGCAGCAGATTTGTAGCGGCATCTTGAGCGCGGTACAGGAACTGACGCAGGATGAACTGCCGTTCGATGACATCACCCTGGTTGTTGTGCGTCGCACACCGCAAACCTAAATGTTCACAGCGCCTATTCCAGCCCGGTCCAGTTGTCCCGTTCGTCGGCGGTGCGCTGTTCCTGAGTTGGCTCAGTATGGGGCTTGGCTGACACTTCGGAAAGGGCCTTGGCCAGTTTATCGAGGCTAACTGGCTTTTTGAGATAGCGGGTGGCACCCGCCTCGTAGCCTCGGCGCACGTCCATCCGATGGGTGCGCGCGGACAGCATCACAACGGGCAGCATGGCAGTCTTCTCAACCGAGCGCAGATTGCGGCACAGCGTATAGCCATCAATGTCTGGCAGCATGATATCCAGGACCATCGCATCTGGCTCAAACTCTTCCACCAGAGTCATCGCAGTGCGTCCATCCTGAGCTATCGCCACATCATAACTGTACAATTCGAGAAAGGCTTTCAGGAGGTTCAGGGTCTCCGGTTCATCGTCAACGAGTAGTACTTTGGTAGACATGTTAATCGTCTCTCACGTTAGCTTCTTCAGATAGACACGATGCGTTTTATAGACTCGTGCGCCCAGTCGCTCAATGGCTCGGTTCATCATGTCATTATTGGCCAGAATTTGCGACATTTCAACGTCTCGGTAGCCGCGTGGCACCCCGGCTCGGATGAGCTCGGTATAGGCGAGGGCGTCTAGCCCGGCCCCTCGGTGCTCTGGGAGAATGCCCAGCGCAAACACGCGCAAGCTGGTCACCCGTCCAGCGATTCGCCAGTGCCACAACAAGCGCAAGAGCTGCCACCAGTGAGGCTCACCGGGTTTGAAACGTGCCTTCTTCATGGGTTCGTAGAGATTGGGCAGCGGAAGCAGGAAGCCAACCGGCTCACCCTCTCGCTCAATCCAAAAGGATATGTGGGGGTCCATCACCGAGACGACCGTCTCGGCTAGTTTGTCGATCTGTTCTTCGGTAAGAGGAACAAAGCCCCAGTTCTTCTCCCAGGACTGATTATACAGATCGCGAACCAGGTCGAACTCCTCCTGGACGCGCCGCATATTGGGGCGACGCAGGGTGACGCCACGCCGCTGGCGCAGCTTTTCTGTGATGCGAACGATCTTCTCTGGCAGTTGATCCAGCTCTTGCCCACCCCATTGATGCGAGTCCAGATACCAGGCCCAGAAGTCGATGGCCTTTTCAAAGCCATGGGCCTCCACAAACTCCTTGTAGTAGGGTTTGGCGTAGGGTATCAAGATCATCGGCATCTCATCGAAACCATCAATGAGCAGGCCGATTTCGCTGCCGGTGCTGAAGGTGGCTGGTCCGATGATCTCCTCAACGCCCTGTTCCCGCAGCCAGCTCTCGGCAGCGCTCAGCAATCCTGATCCAGCTTCCGCATCGTTGAAGACCTCGAATTGCCCAAACCACCCTGCGTTAGCGTTGTGATAGTCGTTGTAAAGGTGGTTCACATGGGCGTGTATGGTGCCGACTGGTTGATTGCCACGCCAGGCAACGAACCAGTCGCGCGTCATGTGCTTCAACTCAGGATTGGACTCGACGTCGAAGAACTCAACATGCTCTTTCCAGAGTGGTCCGACCCAATTCGGGTCATCTTGATAGACGGCCCAGGGAAAGCGTAGGAAAGCCTGCCGATCGGCTTCTGAGCGAACCGGGCGGACTTGGAGGGCATTGGTCATCATCGGTGCGTTGGTCATCGTCAGTTGTCCGGTTGATAGCGAGCGGTGCTCGGCCAGCCCTTAACGTCGCCTGTCGACTTCAAAAACATCGAAGTCGGTGGGGGCGATGCTGCTGCCCGGCGTGTAGGTAATGGCGATGCGGGTTTGGTTGTTTGAGTCCGCGACTTGGGTGACATCGAAATAGAAGACGCGCCAGCCCCCAATCTGAGTGCGACGATAGGGTTCCAGAAACGTGATGTCGTCGAGGTCAGTGAAAGCTGGAATGGACTCGCTAGGGTCCTCAATTTGTGTGAGTGAGATGACCTGGGCGTCCGTCGGAAGGGCCACCGCAACGATCACTTGATCGTAGAAGAAGCTCGGATTCTCGTTGCCGACCCCCAGCGAGACAACCCGATGGCCCTCTGCATCACGCAGAGCATAAGGCGGATTGGTGAATCTGACATCCAGGCCATAGGGCGATCCATTGAGTTCGCGCTCAAGTGCAATCGATTCATAAATGTACTGCTGATCGGCGCCGCTACCTTCTAGGAAGTCTGCGGTGAGTTCCTCCCCCCCAATCAACTGGCGCTGGATGATGCTGTCAGGCCCCAGCACAAGCGGCGTAGCCACATCGACCAGGTCGGTATTGACGCCCGAGTTGTCATCGGGATAGTAGAGGGTGGCGAAGCGTAGACTATCATCAGGGTAAATGGCCCACATGTCGATGTTGCGGGTGGCGACCTCAGCGCGACGTGGGATGCCTCCTCCAAGCAGGGTGAGGGTCAGTCGTGGGGCAAAGGCACTGATCAGGATCGCCGCAGTTGCCAGCACAATAAGCACCCCAACACCGATGATGGCGTAGCGCAGAGCGACCTTCTGAGAATCATCAAATTGGGTGGCACCGCGCCGTGATCCTCGGCGGCTGCGAGCTGAGGACTTCGACTCTTTCGATGCGCGTCGTCGAGAGCGGCTGCTGCGCCGTTCGACGCTAGGTGGACGGCTGGACACGATTAACTGTTCTCCGCCTGCTTCAAGAAATCGATCACTTGATTGAAGGCATTCCAACGGGCACCAGGGGTGAAATCGATACAGGGGAGTTCCGTGCTGCGGGCGGCACTGCCAACCATCACCTCAAAGTCGAGATCCATCAAGAAGGCCAACGTTTCAATTAATTGAGCGCGATCGTGGAGTTGAGGCGGCGCCTCCCATTCTTCGCCAACAGGAATGACCATTTCGCCGCTCAAGAGGTAATCGGTGCGGTCGGTCTGAACGCGGTAGGCCAGCCCCTCAGGAGCATACCCAGGTGCAGGGAAGACCTCTAACTCATCATCGATAGCATGTTCTTCAAAGGGGAGGCTCTCTGCCGGGATGCCTTCCTCGCTGAGTGCCGAAGCTTCTGCCGGGCTGCACATCACCGGGAGGCCAAAGCGATCGGCGACCGTCTTGAGCTGTGGACTTGCTGCGAAACGATCCGTCACCAGCAGCAGGGCTACTCCACCGAGTTGCTCGATGGCGGCAAAATGCGGGCTGAGATCAACTCCACCCTGCACATTGGCGATCAACAAATTGCCTGCCGGACGCGTCATCAGATAAGAATAGGGTTGCCCCAGAGTGGCCTTATCGGTCGGGTGCAGCAAATAAAGGTGTGGATAGATTTCTTCCATGAGTGCAATCTTTTCTGGAACACTGCGCGTGATTCGAGCGATCCCTATTGTAGCAAACGGATCGCAGTATATCACAGGAGGGCGCTTGGGCGAAATTGATATAGGCGTAGCCACTCGTCGATTGAAAGGGTCTCGGCTCGGCGGCGCGGATCAATGCCAGCCTGTTCTAGCCAGGAGTGTGCTGCGTTGGCGACTGGGGGCAAACCGCTGCTCAGGGTGTTCTTGAGCTGCTTACGCGGTTGACTGAATCCAGCGCGCACGATCCGGAAGAAGCTGCTGCGCTGCTCAGGTGCGATTAACTGCTCAGCGTGTGGCGTGATTTGCACAATCGCTGAATCGACATTGGGGCGCGGGTAGAAGACACCCGGCTTCAGGCGCGCTTCAATGCGAGGTTGCCCATAGATTTGCACGCCGACGGCCAGCAGACTCATGTCGCCAGGTTTAGCCGTTATGCGTTGGGCCACTTCGTACTGCACGGTGATGGCCAGCGTTTGCGGGGGGTGTTCATGTTCCAGCAGCAGCCGAATGATCGGCGAGGTGATGTAGTAAGGCAGATTGGCGCAGACTTTGTAGTGTCTCACATTCGGGCCGAGTAGGGTCGTTAGGTCAACATGAAGGATGTCGCCCTGCACAATTTCGACCTGTGCGGCGTCTTGATAGCGCTGTTGAAGAAAGGGGACCATCCGCTCATCGATCTCTAGCGCGATCACCCGGCCAGCACGCTCTGCCAGTACGTCGGTCAGGGCACCCAGGCCGGGCCCAATCTCCAGAACAGTGTCCTCAGTGCCAACTTGAGCGGCTTCAGCCAGGCGCTCCAACATGTGTGGCTCGACCATATAATTCTGACCGAGGCTTTTCTTGGCCTCAATGCCGAGCCGTTCGAGAAGCTGGCGGGGGCTCTCACTCACGCTTCGTCGATCAGGTGGATCGGATCGCCAATCTGCACGGTCCCACCCTGGATCACCCGAAAGAGCATGCCACGCTGACCGTTGATCTCTTCTTGCAGGCCGGGGCGCAGCGCGTCCATTTTGTCACAAGGAGCACAGGCGATGGTGGTTTCGAGGACAGCTTGACCAATCTGTAGGCGCTGGCCAGATGTGAGGTCCATGACCGGGAAGCCGCTGATGGTGATGTTCTCTCGCACGTCGCCGCGATCAATGCCCAGTTTGTCAAGGATTTCTAGCGGCATGATCAAGACCTGACGCTTGCTGCCTCTCTTGGCCTTGCGATCGCCTTCCAATCCGAAGTTTTCAATGAGTTGGGCGGCTTGCAGCGATTCCATCGGAGCGTTGCGTTCGCGTGATATGTATAGAGCTTCAACCTTAGACATTTTCTGTGCCTCCTAACCGTGAGCCACGATGTGGTCTGGGCGGATTTTGTAGATGCGGCGCACCTCGCCTTCGCGTAGCCCGTACTTCTCACGACCGAAATAGCGCTGAGCGAGTGCGTCAATGTGATTTTCGGCACCCTCTTCAAGGATTTCGACCACTGTGCCACGCACCATCACATACCGATAGGAATTGTCCGGATCGAGCACAGACAGGCTAACCTGCGGGCGTGCTTCCATATTGCGATCTTTGATACGCCCTTTGGCTGAATTCACCAGGATATATTCGCCGTCGTAGTCAATCCAGACTGGCGAGACCTGTGGCGATCCATCGGGCATCAGGGTAGCGAGATGGGCAAAGGACTTCTGCTTAAAGATGGCGACAAAATCTTCTGGGATCGATTCTGGCATGTTTTGGGTCCTCACGTCACATAAACATCACGAGTATAGCGAAAAAGTGTGTTGGAAGAGAAGATATACTCCAGACTACACGCTTTCGCTAGATTGACATGAAGGGGCTTTTCATGGGACAGCGCGACCCACT
>JAADYZ010000082.1 GCA_010092775.1 Chloroflexota bacterium | reverse complement strand
GTCAGATGTGTATAAGAGACAGCCATTATCCTGATCGGCTCGATTCTGGCGACGGTACGCTTTGCACAGCGGCTGACCTCGAGCAGCATGCACGATCCGTACTGGAGCTACAAAGTCGAGATTGGTCGGGCGCTGCTGCTTGGTCTGGAAATCCTCGTCGCGGCGGACATCATCAAGACGGTGGCCTTGGAACCGACCTTCGCCAGCCTGGGCGTGTTGGGCGGCTTGGTCGTCATTCGCACCTTTCTCAGTTGGACCCTGGTGCTAGAGATCGAAGGCCGTTGGCCCTGGCAGCGCGAGCATACCGCCGACACTGAAGAAGGGGAATAGACTTCAATGATTGACGACTTAAGAGGCAAGATCGCCTTCGTCACCGGGTCAGCGCGCCGGGTGGGGCGGGCCATCGCCCTTGAATTTGCCAAGGAGGGCTGCAACCTGGTCATTCACCATTCGTCGCCGCGCTCAGCAGATGACGCGCAGGACACCGCCGAGGAGGCACGTGCCCTCGGCGTTGAGACGATGGTGACCAGCGGCGACCAGAGCAAACCGGAGGATGTCGAGCGCATCTTCGGCGAGATCAAGGACCACTATGGCCGCCTCGACATCATGATCAACAGTGCCGCCATCTTCAAGCGGACTGACCTGCTCGACATCTCCTACGAGGAATGGCAGCAGGTGATCGGAATCAATCTCTCTGGCCCCTTCATGAATACACAGCACGCTGCTCGCCTGATGATCGAAGGTGGCAGCGGCGGCCTGATCGTTAACATCAGCGACAACAGCGGCCTTAATGCCTGGGCCTCGCGCCCTCACCACAGCATCTCGAAGGCTGGGGTAATCATGCTGACGCAGGTGGCCGCGCTCAGCCTGGCCCAGCATGCAATCCGCGTGAACTGTGTTGTGCCCGGCCCCGTCCTGGTTCCTGCGGGTGCCGGTGAAGAGGTGCTCGATGAAATCGCTGCGGCGCTGCCGGTTGGTCACATCGGCGCGCCACTCAACATTGCCAATGCTTGCATCTTTTTCGCCAAGAACGATTTCGCCACCGGATCGATCCTGCGGGTCGACGGCGGCGAAGGACTTGCTGGTGGCGAAACCTAAGGAAAGGATCACCCAATGCCCCTGCCCGACCTACAACCCTGGACCCCCACCGCGCAAGCCCTGCATCTGGCCTCGCGCACGATTGGTGTGGCACGCCTCTTATCATTCGACCATCGTCCAAACTACCTGGAACTGCCGATGCACGTCATGCCCTGGGGCCTGTCGTCGGGTGAACTGCCCGGCGGAGGGCGGCTCAACCTGGATTTTGTGAACCAAGAGCTGATCTATCGCCATGACAGCGCCGCCACGCGGTCTTTCAAGCTTGCTGATCACAGTCAGAAGTCGCTGATGACGGCCTTCTTGAACGCCACCAAGGACTATGAGTACGGTCTGGCACTGAAGGACAGCGCTGAAGCTGATCTCATTGACAAGGCGCTTGAACTGACGCAGGCTAAAGAAGGCTCGCTGCCGCCCACCCCCGAGGAGATCAGCAGCGAAGAGCCGCTTCGTACCGATCCTGCGGTGGCGGCAGGCTTTGCAGAGGTGCTCTATGCAGTCTTCACCGGCATTGCCCGATTCCGTGCGCGCCTGGTGGGGCCGCAGACGCCCATCGTCGTCTGGCCGGAGCACTTCGACCTCTCCGGCTTGTGGTTTCCGACTTCATCCGCGCTGGAGACCGATCCGCATTTGAACTTTGGCTTTGCGCCTTTCAGCCCTGGTATCCCACGGCCCTACATTTACGTCTATGCCTGGCCCTACCTGGATGAGTACGACGTGCCGATGATGCCCTCACCTGCTCAATGGGAGACCACCGACTATACCGGCGCCATTGTTCACTATGACGACTTCAAAGACATGGCCTACCCCGAGCAGATCGTCGAAGACCTCTGCCTGCGTATCTACAATGCCATACTCCCGGTGCTTAAACTGGGCTAAGAGCCTAGCAGGGGCAGTTCCAACCTCTATCTGCCCCTGCTTCCTTTGCTCTGCGCAGCGCTAGCCGATCGTGGCACGCTATCGGCTAGTTTGAGTTTGGTGCTTGCTGTGCTAGATTGTCAGCACAGGCGCGACGAAAGGATTTCACGGCTGGCAACGTCCACGCTTCTGAACGACCGCTGGTAATTGGGGAGAAGATAGAATGTCAGCAGTCAGTCGCTACGTGCAGGCACTCTGGGGAATGGCCCGGCCTAGCCAGATCGTCTCGATATATATGGTGTTTGTGCTTGGCTTGTTGATGGCCGCTGCTTTTGGATTCACGTGGAAGCTCGGCGCTGTGCTGATCGCCATACCGATCGTGCTGTTCGCCAGCTTGGCCGTCCACTACGCCAATGAGTATGCCGACGTTGAGACCGACGCCTTGGCCAATCGAACCGCCTACTCGGGTGGCAGTGGCGTCTTGCCAAGTGGACTTGTACCGCGCCAAACCGCTTTGATCGCTGCCTGGGTGGCGCTCGTCATCGCCTGCGCCTTGCAGGGCCTCGCCCTTGCGCTCGGGCTTCACGCCATTGAAGCGTTGCTGATCATGGCCCTGATTGTCATCCTCGGCTGGAGCTACTCGCTGCCGCCGCTCAAATTGGCCTGGCGCGGTTGGGGCGAACTGGATAACGCCGTTTTGGGCGCGATCGCCATGCCGATGTACGGCTACAGCCTGCTGGCAAATCAGATCGATTGGCTGCCCATTGTGCTGCTGCTACCCGTCTTCCTGATCGATTTTGCCAATCTGCTGGCCACCACCTGGCCCGATCGCGAGCCGGACCGCGCAGTAGGAAAATACACACTTGCTACCCAATGGCCTGTCGAGCGCCTCCGTATCCTCTATCGGGCCGCGGTCATCACGGGTTATGGCTCCTTGATCAGCCTTGCGATTCTCGGTTGGCTGCCCTGGATTGTCGCCGGGCTGGCGGCCTTGGCCCTGCCGCTTTCTGTCTGGGGAATTCGCACTTATACGCGCCAGGAATCGGCGGCGCCATCGGTGTGGGCCATGGTCGTGATCATCACGGGTTATATGCTGGCCTGGGGGGGATTGAGTCTATCGGTCTAGACATTCTGTCTGCCAGATTAAACGCCACAGTTATCGTCATAAAGTGGCGAAACGAGAAAAATGAGTCTCGCATCTGTATACTTTAAACTGGGTGGTGGCTAAATCGGCCACACCTGAACGCATGTCAGACGATAAGGAGACTCCATCATGGCGACACCCACCTCGACCAGCTTCCAAACCCAAATCGATATACCTGAGGAATCACGCGCGGAGATCGTCACCCTGTTGAACCAGGCGCTGGCGAACACCTTCGACCTCTATTCACAGACCAAGCAGGCCCATTGGAACGTCAAGGGCATGCACTTTATTGCACTGCACCAACTCTTTGACCAATTGGCCGATGGTATCTTCCCCTATGCTGATATGCTCGCTGAGCGTGTCACTGCATTGGGCGGGATGGCTCTGGGGACTGCCCGCATGGCTGCCGAGGCTTCCTCGCTGCCACCCTATCCAGTCGAGACCGTTGAAGGCGAAGAACTGGTTCGCGTGTTGATCGATCGCTACAGTGCCTACACGGCGATGACCCGCGCTGCCGTCGACAAAACTGAAGACCTCAACGACATGGCCAGCTCTGACCTGTTTGTTGAGATCACTCGCGAGGCCGATAAGTTCCTTTACTTCCTGGAAGCACACATTCAGCAGTAACCATTCTGCCTTATTTCAGCACGAAAGGGCACACTAGCGGTGTGCCTTTTGTTGTTTTGGGAGGCCAACAATGGATCACAGCGATCACGTCAAGTTGCTGCGCGACGGTGTGCTGCCCGGCGGCGAGCAAGTCTGGGCCGATTTCGGCGCTGGATGGGGTGCGTTTACCTTGGCGCTCGCTGACCTGTTGGACAGACCTGCCTCCATCCATGCCATCGACCAGAATCGCGCCGAGCTAGGCCGCCTTCAGCGCAGCATGATGGAGCGCTTTCCCCAGGTCAATCTGATCACCCACCCAGCGGATTTCAACCAGGCCCTCGACCTCCCGCCGCTGGATGGCCTGGTGATGGCCAATTCCCTGCACTTTCAAACGGATCATCTGGCGACCGTCCAGCGGCTTGCGCGTTACTTGAAGCCCAGCGGACGATTCTTGATCGTCGAGTACAACATCAAAAAAAGTCGTCCCTGGGTGCCCTATCCCGTCTCCTATGGGCGCTGGCAACACCTGGCCGATCAGGCTGCGCTGGGTGAGACACGCAAATTGGGCAGTCGTCCCAGCCGCAGCACCCGCGAAATCTATTCCGCCGGAAGTTGGCGAAACTAGCTCAATCATCATAAACGGGGTATGCTTCGTGTGCTTCACACACAAAGTGGAAAAGGCAAACCCTGTGTCAAGTGAATCTACTGTAATGACCATCGAGGAGGCGATCGATCAGATTGGCATCGGTCGCTTCCAGCACAAACTACTGGTGATCGCCGGGCTGGGTTGGGCGGCAGATGCGATGGAGGTATCCATTGTGGCTTTTGTCCTTCCGTCGATCATTGCCCAATGGGCCTTGTCGCCGCTGCAAGCCAGCGGCATTGGCACGGCTATCTTTGTCGGGATGCTGATCGGTGCGTGGTTCTGGGGCCGCCTGAGCGATCGGATCGGGCGCAAGTTCGGTTTCCAAGTCACTATCCTGATCGACTCGGTGTTCGGATTCCTGTCCGCGCTCTCCCCGAACTATCTGTTTCTTCTGATTACTCGGACCATTACCGGCTTTGGGGTGGGGGGGACCCTGCCCGTCGATTACTCGATTTTCGCGGAGTATCTGCCCACCAAAGATCGCGGGCGCTGGTTGGTACTGCTTGAGAGCTTCTGGGCCCTGGGGGTCATTGTCGTCGCCGGATTGGCCTGGTTGATCATCCCTCGCTTCGATTTTGGTTGGCGCTTGCTCTTGGCGCTCTCAGCAGTGCCGGGCGTTTTGATCTTCTTCATCCGCCGTTATGTACCTGAATCACCGCGCTATCTGTTGATCGATGGGCGCGAAGAAGAAGCGCGGCAGGTCTTGCAGCAGGTCGCCGCTGAGAACGGTGTCAGCCTGCACATTGATCGCCTCAAGGCGCAGCCCCGCAATGAGTCGGTGAATGTTCGCACCCTGCTTAAAGCACCCTTCCTGCGTACCACGCTGATGTTGTGGGTGGCCTGGTTCGCCATTTCCTTTGGCTACTATGGCACGCTGATCTGGCTACCGGGCATCTTCTTCGAGCGTGGCTTTGACTTCGTGCGCACCTACCAGAACACCTTTATTCTGGCGCTGGCCCAACTGCCTGGCTATTTCTCGGCGGCCTATCTGGTAGAGCGCTGGGGGCGCAAACGCACACTGACGATCTATCTCTTGTTCAGTGGCGCGTTTACCTTTGTGTTCGCGCTGGTGAATGACCTTCCCTTAATCGTCACTGCCGCCTCGTTGATGACCTTCTTTACCCTGGGGGCCTGGGGCGTACTCTATGCCTACACGCCGGAACTCTACCCTACCGAGATTCGGGCGACGGGGATGGGCGCGGCCAGCGGCATGACGCGTGTCGCCGGGGCCATCGCACCCATCATCGCCGGATTCTTGCTGCCCCTATCGCTGGTGGCACCATTGGCGCTGTTCGCAGTGGCCTTCCTGGTGGGGGCTGGTGCGGTCTTCTTCTTTGGGCAGGAGACGCAAAACGTGCCCTTAGAAGAGACGGTTAAAGCTGATCCACAACCGAGTCCAGCGCGCTAGCTCTACCCCGTCATCTGTCCGAGGCTAGACCCATCACCCGCACGATGTGTGGGTGATTTTGTTTGTCTAAACTGAGGCTAACAGTCGCCATACAATCAGGGCTGATGGGGGCCAATCAAGCCAAATGCCGTCTATACTGTAATCACAGAAAGCCGAAACGCGGCCATCGTATAACCGAGAGTTAACCTATTATGAACCTTCAAGCCGAATTCATCGATAGTATCGCCATCTTAGCCCCGCAGGGGCGCGTCGATACCTTTAGCGCCTCAATGATCCAGAATCAGTTCGAATTCCTGCTGGAAGATGGATCAACCAAACTGGTAGCCGATCTCTCAGCGGTATCCTTCATCGACAATGCTGGCATTACCTCGCTGGTGCGGGTGATGAAGCAGGCGCGTGCCAATGGCGGTGACCTCAAGGTCGTTTGGCCCATTGACCCTCAGGCTCGCTTTCTGCTCGACCTCACCCGGATTGAGCGCGTGCTCGACATGACCAACAGCCTGGACGAGGCGCGTCTGCGCTACATGCTGGCTAGTTAGGCCTTCCCTTTCAGGCAGCCGTCAATCTCTGATCAGCCCTATTGCTTGATTAGGCGCCGCTTAATATAAGCCACCTTGACCCTGCCAGTCGCGATCTCTTACACTGTAAACAGAGCCTTGTTTAGTGAAACGGAAAGTTTGCAGTGGTTGATATCGCCATTTTCTTTGCTGGTCTTGGTGTCTTGTTCCTTGGTATTGGTGCCCTCTACTATGTCTCTGTGCTGGACAAGAAGAACCAGGAGGATCAATAGGTCCACATCTGCTCGGACTTGAATACCTGAATTCTCGCGAGGGTGACGCAATGTCGCCCTCGCTTGCGTTATAGTCTCTGCATCATCTTGACCCAGACGATTCGCCAAGGACAGAGACATGCCTGAGTTCACGCCTCGCTTCACCATTGATGACATCGCTGTGTTCCCGCCGCCTGGCTACAACCTACCCAGCAGATTTGGCTTCAGCCTTGATGGCACACGCCTGATGTTTCTGGCCGGGGAAGGCGACGACCCGACGCTGAAACTGCACATCTGGGATGCAGCCAGCGGCAGCCCAATTGCGGTAATTGGCGCACCCGCCGGTGGGACGCGCGAAGAAGACCTGACCCTAGAGGAGGAGCTGCGCCGCCAGCGCGAACGCAACCTGAGCGTGGGGATCACGCGCTACAGCCGCGCTGAGGCATCAGATCGCTTGCTGGTGCCCGTCGGCAATGCCCTCTATGTCGTTGATCCGGGGACCACCGACCTGCGCCTCGTGACCGACCGGAGCGGCCAGCCAACCCTCATCGATCCGAAGCTGTCGGCGGATGGCAATTGGATCGCCTTTGTGCAGGACGCAGAAGTCTACGTCGTTGCGGCTGAGGGCGGTGAGCCACAGCAGATTACCAGCGCTGCGCGTGGCACCGGAAAAACCAATGGCCTGGCCGAGTACATCGCCCAGGAGGAAATGGGCCGCTACGATGGCTATTGGTGGTCGCCTGACAGCTTACAGATCGCTTATACCGAGGTCGATGAGACCCACATTCCGGTCTATCGCATTATGCACCAGGGCAAAGATGAGCTGGGTGATACGGCTCAGGAAGACCATCGCTATCCCTTAGCGGGCACGGCCAACGCTATCGTGCGCCTGGGGGTGCTTAGTCGTGAGGGTGGCGACCCCACCTGGATGGACCTCGACTATGGGCAGGAGATGTATCTTGCGCGGGTCTTCTGGTGGCCAGATGCTTCACTTGGGGCACAAGTCATGGATCGCGCTCAATCCTTTATTGATCTTCTGCGCTTCGACGCCGCAACCGGCCAACGGTCCCTCGTCTTGCATGAAGAAGCCGACACCTGGGTGAATTTGCGCCGTCGCCACTTCATGCCTTTGGAGCAGGGCGGATTTCTATGGGCGTCTGAGCGGGATGGCTTCAACCACCTTTACTTGTATGGACCGGACGGTGATCTGGTGCGCCAGTTGACACGCGGCGAGTGGGTGGTCGATGACATCCTGGCGGTGAATGAGGAAGCACAGGCCGTCTTTTTCAGTGGCAATCGTGAGCACCCAACCCAGGCCCACGTTTACTCCGTCGGCTTCGACGGCGAGGAGATCACGCGCCTAAGCCCAGCGGGTGGGACGCATGCTGCCAGCATCGCCCCCACCTTCGACCGCTATGTGTTGATCCGCAGTGGCTTGGGCGCACCACCCAGCGCTACCCTACACAGCATGACGGAGAGGAAGACGATCAGCATTCACCAACCCACCGATCCCCGTTTAGAGCCCTTCGATCTGCAACCGCCAGAATTGGTCGAACTGACCAATCGTGATGGGACCACACTGCACGGCGCGATCTACCGCCCGCCCGCCGATTTCGGCGATGGGCCTTTCCCCGTTATCGTGCATGTTTACGGCGGCCCCGGCCCACAAATGGTCACCGATAGCTGGCGCACCACTGCCAACCTGCAACTACAATACTTGAGGAGCCTGGGCTATCTGGTCTTCAGGCTCGACAACCGAGGCAGTGCCCGGCG
The DNA here is from genome assembly GCA_010092775.1 of Chloroflexota bacterium. Lineage (GTDB taxonomy): Bacteria > Chloroflexota > Anaerolineae > Aggregatilineales > UBA3940 > TC-71. Next base: position 14,733 of record JAADYZ010000082.1, on the reverse strand, counting down.
TGGCCGCGCTTTTGAAGGGGCGCTCAAGCAGCGGATGGGGACGGTTGAGGTGGATGATCAGGTAGATGGGGTGAGGTGGCTGATTAAGCAGGGCCTAGCCGATCCGGAACGCATTGGCGTCACCGGCTGGAGCTACGGCGGCTACATGGCGCTGATGTGCCTGGCGAAAGCGTCCGACCTGTTCAAGGTGGGCGTAGCAGGCGCTCCTGTGACCGATTGGAGCGGCTACGATACCTGCTACACCGAGCGCTACATGGGCACGCCGCAAGAGAATCCTGATGGCTACACAGCAGGAAATGTACTAGACCTCGCCGACCAAATCAGCGGCGACCTGCTGATCGTGCACGGCATGTTGGACGAGAACGTCCACTTTCGCCACACGGCTCGGTTGATCAACGCGCTGAACCGCGCCCGTAAACGCTATGACCTGCTGATCTTCCCGGATGAGCGCCACATGCCGCGCAGGGAGTACGACCGCGTGACCTTGCACGAGCGCATCATCGGCTTCTTCCAGGATCACCTGTAAAAAGGCGAATCAAACTCAGCCAGGGTCGGCCATCTCTGATCCCTCTGTGAGAGCTGAGGCTCGTCTAGCGGCCAGGGAATCGCCAGAATAGGATCGTTCCACAGCAGCCCACCCTCCGATTGCGGGGCGTATGGACTGTCGACCTTGTATAGAACAATCGTATCTTCGGTCAGGGTCAGGAATGCATGGGCGAAACCCTGCGCGATATAGACCATGCTGTGGCGTTGCGCGTCCAATTCGATCGAATCCCACTGCCCGTAGGTGGGCGAGTCCTTGCGGATGTCTACCCACACATCCAACACGACACCGCTTAACACCCGCACCAATTTCGCCTGTGCGTGGGGTGGTGCCTGAAAATGCAGGCCGCGCAGCACCCCTTTACGCCGCGAAAGCGACTGATTCTCCTGAACCCAGTGCGCCTCAATGCCCTGCGCGTGGAAGGCGGATTCGAGATAGGTCGTCACGAAATAGCCACGCTCATCGGAGATGGGGGCCAGGGTAACCGAGTAAGTGCCCGCCAGTTTGAGTGGCTCAATCTGCATAGCTGCGCTTCCACTGCTGCTTAAGGGGCTGCAAGGCTGACTTCCCAAAAGTAATCATCTTGGACGCTAACGCCCAAGTTGTCGATGAAGTCGTTCTCGCCGCAGTTCGCCGCGAGTAGGTCGTAGTCGCCAGGAGCCACGCTAAAGGACTGCACCTCGCCGGGTTCAATCTGTCGCCGACCGGTCTCGTCGTTGCCCCATGCGTCGTCGGTGACAGGGGAAATCTGAACGAAGCAGATCGGTACCTGGCCGGTATTGCTCACCGTGATGGTTGCGCCCGATCCATGCTCGGTGTTGATAGCCCCGCCGCAGGCTGCCAAACCAGCGGCCAGCAGCAGCGCCATGAACAAACTGAATCGCTTCATCGCATCTCTCCTTTATCTGGATGTGCTTTGCAAGTCTACCACCCCGATTTTACCAGACTTGAGCGTTCCAGCCTGTTTCGATCGGCAGGTGCTTGGCAAATGATGAAAATGGATTTATGATAAAACTAGGCTATTAAAGGACAGTTGTCTGCTAACAGACGGCCCTCTCTACAAGGCATTGTGCGTACAATCAGGTTGGCAGCGTGCTCCGCATCATCTGCCCGGCTGAGGTGACCTCGCCTATTCGTTGGACCATGGGCCTAGACGCTCACAAGCTGGCGGATGGCCACCATTCGCCCGTGGAGAAAGAATGGGAGAGCTTGGTAGACCGGAAGTCAATCGCGGTTCTGTTTGTGGAAGATTCTCAGGATGATGTCTTCCTGTTGGTCCAAGAGATCAAACGCAGCGACATTGATGTCCAGTTTGAGCGCGTCCAATCCCCTGAGGCGCTGCGCGATGCCCTGAATACCCACGAGTGGGACATCATCATCTCCGACCACTCAATGCCTTCCCTGACCTCATCCGAAGCGCTAGAGATCGTTCAGGGAAAGGATCCCACCTTACCAGTCATTATCGTCTCCGGAGCGATTGGCGAACAAGTGGCCGTCAGTCTGATGCGCCAGGGCGCTTATGACTATCTGCTGAAAGACCGGCTGAGCCGCCTGGGCGAATCGATCCGACACGCCCTAGAGGATCGTGAACTGCGCCGCGTCAACCAGATGGCCATTCGTGACCTGACCGTCAAGAATTGGGCCATCCAGTCTTCTGCGACCGGGATTGTCATGAGCGACCTTGATGGTTTGATTGAGTACGTTAACCCAGCCTTTCTCGATCTGTGGGGTTTCGAGGGCGCCAGGCAGGTTGTCGGCTCGTTGAACATCAAGAGCTTTCTGGACCTCCACGCTGACAATCGCTTCGCGCAACTGCTTACAAGCGGTGGGTGGCGTGAGGAACTGGAGACTCAGAATCGACTGGGCGAGACGCTCACGCTTTTGACCTCAGCCAGTGTAGTCACTGACAATGCCGGTGAACCAATCAGCCTGATGTGTACCTATCTGGATATCTCGGAGCGCAAGAAGCTCGACAGCCTGCGCGAGCGCGCCAACATCTTAGCCGCCGAGCTGGAGAAGGAACGCGAACTGCGCGAGTTGAAGTCTGGCGTCATCTCGATGCTGACCCACGACTTTCGCACCCCGTTGACAGCGCTCAGCATTCACCTCAGTCTGTTGGAAAAGCGCGGAGACCAAATGACCGAAGCCGAGCGGATGCAGAAGTTTCGCCTCCTGCACGACCAGATCAAGCGTATGGATGATCTGGTCGAAGAGGTGTTGACGGTCCGTTTGGATGAGCAGTCTGGGGTTGGCTTCATGCCCATCGACACAGACGTTGTAGGGCTTTGCGCTGATACCTTCGCCGAACTCCGGCTGGCTATCGGCACGCGCCATGTGATGCGCTTCCAGCCAGAGCTTGAGCATTTGATGATGCCCGTTGATCGCAAGATGCTGCGCAAAGCCTTGATCAACTTAGTCAGCAATGCGGTCAAGTATTCGCCGGACGACAGCGAGATTACCATGACTGTCAAGGCCGATGATGCCGAATTGCGAATTGTCATAGCAGACCAAGGGATCGGAATCCCCGAAACGGACCAAGCACTGGTCTTCCATAGCTACACGCGTGGCGGCAACGTTACGCATCAGCAGGGAACCGGCTTAGGGCTTACCATCGCTAAGGAGGCGGTCAGCGCTCATCAGGGCTATATCAGCCTGGAAAGTGCCATTGGCCAAGGCTCAATCTTTGTGATCCATCTGCCCCTTCAGGATGGCTAATCGGCGGTCAACTGGCGAATCTCCCGCACAATCAGAACCTCACGACCTTCCAGGGTCGCTGCCACCTGAGCGGCGTCCTCACCCTTTAAATAGCTATCGAAGAAGCTCAACAGCACTTCATGATTGACCTCGATCACCTGTTGGCTGGGTAATGGCCCTTTCAATCCGAGGAGGCTGGCCAGCGGAGACAGCAGGGGCACGATGGTGAAGTCGTAGTGCTGAGTCTCTGCGATCACTACCTCGTAACGGTCCTCAGAGAGATTCGGCACAAACTCGCGGATCAGTGCTTTATTGTTGTCGGAGCCCCAGCCATCACTGAAGATCAAGAGTGCGGGGATATCCAGCCCCAAGTCAACCACCGAATCGGTCGTAGGTTCAATCCAGGTGTCCTGGCCCAATACAGCGATGCAGCGTGGATCGTCGTGGCAGGCTTGCATCACCGCTCCGCCACCTGTCGAGTGACCGAAGAACCCCACCCGCTCCAGGTCCAGCAACCCGGTGAAGCGCCGCTCCGGATCATCCTCATTGAGCGCGGTCAGTTGGTCCAGTACAAAGCGGGCGTCGGCGGCGTAGGTGCCTGCCAGCACGTCGATCGCCGCCTGGTAGGCGTCCTCACCCACCTGATCGCGTTCGGGGATCGCGTTGGGGTCGTTGGGCGCGACGCGTCCATCTGGGAACACCGTGGCCAACGCCCCATAGGTATGATCAGCACTCGCCACAATGTAACCATGTGAGGCTAGCAGTTCGAGCTGATCGAGATTGATCGAACGGAAACCGCCCCAGCCATGCACATATAGGATTACCGGATAGGGCGGATCACGCGGGCTCACACGCGCATCCGGATAGGCATGGCTTTGCGTCAGGTTGATTTGCGGGATCAACAGCGGCGGCAGGCCCACCCACTGGGCCATGGCGCGCGCCGTCTCACCGCTGTCGAGCAGCCAGGGTACGGGTTGACCATCCACACTGGCCCCTGCCGGGTACCAGATTTGCACCATGATCTCGCGCGGCCCCCCGGGGTTCTCCCCATAGATCTCTGCCCGGTCCTGATCGGTCCAATGATAGACTGTCGTGCCCACATTATAAGGTCCGCTCGGCTCCGGAAGTTGGGGCACGGGCAGGACGAGCGCCAAAGCCGTGCCCAACACCCAAACGCCAAGCGCGCCATACTGCAGCGCTCGCTCCTCGCTGGAGGCTTCTGCTGGGGTGAGGCCCAGCAGGGCGGCAGTGAGGACATAGTGGGGCAGCATTTGCCAACGATAGCCTTCGCCAGCCAGGTGGGCGACGACCAAACAGGCCCCTAAGATCGGCAGGGCCACCCACCATCTCTGGCGCTTAATCGCGGGGATGAAGCTGGTGATCACGGCGGCCAAGTTAACAATCACCAGCGCCGTTTCAAACAGACGCATGCCCTGTCTTCTCCTGAATCAATGACGGGGATCAGCCTAAATAACCGACCCCCGTGAGTATAGCGCTAGGCACGCGGAACCCAAGTCAGACCCCGACTCAGGCTTATCATTTTTGCAAGAAAAACGGCAGAATCAGGACCGTGCCTGCCATAATTAAGCAGTAGGTATGTCCTAGTGATAGGTTATCATTGCGATATGTCGACGGGCATAATGGATTGCCGCATCTCGCGAACTGAATATGTGTCCAATGTCGCTTCGTTGTGGTTGCTCGACATCGCCCACGATGACAATGTTGACTCGCGGATCGTACATGAGGCGCGAGTCAAACATGACCCTCTTCAAAGAGCGGATCGCTTCCGGCAGGCTGCGTGTCCAGCCACCCAGATCAATGATGTGAAACACAGGACCGTGAACCAAGCGGAAAAGAGCCTCGGTTGCGGCCAGACCCTCTGGGACAGACGTCACAGACTCGTGATCCTCAGAAACGCGATAGATTGTAATTCGTTCACCTGGCAAGACTTCCAGTTCGACGGCCATGTTCACACTCTTTCTCGAGGAGCTTAGCAGTAGGTCAGCGCTATCTCTGGGGACGGGACCTATGTTTATAGGATATAGAAATCTTGACGCAGGGTGTAGCATTTTTATGGGATTTATAGGAAGCGTATCCGCCTTTTTTACGCTCGGAGCCAGCGCATTCAGCGGAGGTCAGGTAGGCCGCAGCGCGATGCAAACGGGCCTGGGATCAGTGTACAATGGTCTTGGAGATTCAGGGTGCTGGAGGCCTCAGCCGCAAATACCGTCCTCTTTGCCCCACCAAACCGCAAGCAGCCCCATGACGTTCACCGTGGCTGAGTAGAGCCACCGCGAGCGTCTCAATGTGAGAGAGAGTGAGCAGCATGGTTGACGTGCCACATCTTATACTAGACCGCTTCGAAATCAAGAACATCATCGGACAGGGCGCGATGGGCGACGTGTATCGTGGCTTTGACCGCCAGACAGAGGACTACGTCGCCATCAAGACCCTACGGGCTGAGATTCGCGATCGTGACATCATCGAGCGCTTTGAGCGTGAAGGCGAGGCCCTGCGCCAACTGAACCATCCCAACATCGTCAAGATGATCCAATTTGGGCGCGAGGCCGGCAAAACCTACATTGTGATGGAATACGTTAGCAGCGGCGATTTGGATCAACTGCTGGAGCACACGCCGCAGCCGCCGGTCAATCAGGTCTTGAATATTGCGCTGGACCTGGCGGACGCCCTCACCCGCGCCCATCGGCTGGAGATCATCCATCGTGACTTGAAACCCGCCAACGTGCTGATCGCTGAGGACGGTAGCCCACGTCTAACCGATTTCGGTGTGGCCTACCTGGGCGGAGCCAGCTCGCTGACGGCGGCTGGCTCTGTGGTCGGTACCTATGCCTATCTAAGCCCCGAGGCGGCCTTGGGCTTGCAGCTCGATGAGCGGGCCGACATCTGGTCTTTCGGCGTGATTCTCTATGAGATGCTGGCTGGGCGTCGTCCCTTTGACGCCAGCCACCCGGGTATTCTGATCCATTCGATCCTCAACACCCCGGTGCCTTTGCTTACTGAGTTTCGCCCTGACCTGCCTGATGACATCGTGGACCTGGTCTTCCGCATGCTGACTAAGGATCGCGACGCCCGCATTTCCTCGGTGCGCCTGGTAGGCGCCGAGCTTGAGGCCATCATGAAGGGGGTGCAGCCCAGCTTGCGCTCCACCAACGCCATCGAGATCACCCCGCTGATCGATCGAAAGCGCTTCGCGTCCACGCCACGTGGCACCAGCGACAGCCAGCACAATCTCCCTGCGCAGACGACCCCTTTCATCGGGCGGCAGTTTGCCATGCAGCGCGTTCCTGAGATGCTCAGTGATGAGTGCCGCCTGGTTACCGTGATGGGGCCGGGCGGCATGGGCAAAACCCGCCTCTCCATTGAGATTGCGCGCCAGTTCGTGGGCCGCAAGGCAGATGGCGTTTACTTTGTGGGCTTGGCTCCGCTCCCTTCGGCTGATCTGATCCCCAGTGCCATTGCCGAAGCCCTCGATTTCACGCCTGCTGCCGGTGATCAGGTGGCCCAGGTCCTTGATTATCTTAGTGAGAAAAACCTGCTGCTGGTGCTCGACAATTTTGAGCACGTCATGGGCGGAGTGGAGTTCGTCACGCGTATCCTGGATGAGGCTCCCAATGTGACCTTGCTGGTCACCTCGCGGACACGCCTGAACCTGGCCTCCGAATGCACCTTTGAGGTGATTGGGATGGACGTGCCACGGCACGCGCAAGATGAGGACTTTGAGCGTTATGAGTCTGTGCAGCTCTTCATCAGCTATGCGCGGCGTGCCCAGCCCGGCTACGAACTGGCGGCGGAGCATCGGGATGCCGTCGTGAAAATCAGCAATCTTGTCGCGGGTATGCCGCTCGGTCTGGAGCTGGCCGCCGCCTGGGTGCGGGTGCTCGATCCCAACGAGATCGCGGAGGAGCTCAGTGACAGCCTTGACTTTCTCGAGACCACCATGCGCGATGTCCCAGAGCGGCATCGGAGTATGCGCGCCGTCTTCGACTATTCCTGGAAGCTGATGACCGAAAGCGAACGCGACGTTCTAATGCGCCTTTCGGTATTTCGGGGTGGTTTCACGCGCGATGCAGCCAAACACATCGCCTCGGCCAGCCTTCTTGACCTGATGGGGTTAACTGACAAATCGCTGCTGCACCGCGAGCCTGACGGACGCTTCCGCGTTCACCAACAGATTCGCCAGTATGCAGAGGAGAACCTCGCGCAGAACGGCGGTGCTGCCGAACCTCTGCGGGACGCGCATTGCGACTACTACTTCGACCTGATCATCAAGCTGCTGGACGAGTACAAGCATGCTGGCAATACAGACCTTCAGCGCAGAATTGGTGAAGACTATGACAATATTCGCATTGCGCTCGATCATGGCATCAACACGGGGCAGATCGACAGACTGCGTATCCTGATCGACCCCCTGCTAAGCTTCTATGAGGCCAGCAGCATGGCCGAAGAGGGGCTTGACGTCCTGACACGTATCAAGCAAGCGGTGGAAGAAGACGGCAGCGACGAAGTCTTGCTCCTGCTCATCCAGACACGTGTCTCGACCGTTTACCAGCGGCTCGGCCGTTATGACGAATCGATCGCGATGCTGCGTGACGTGTTACCGCGTGCTGAGGAGCTGAACAATGAGTTTTTGATCTCCGAAGTCGCCAACTATCTCTCCTACGCACTTTATGCGCTGGGCGATCTCTCTGAAGCACTGGCCTATGCGGAGCGCGGGACCGACCTGCTGGAGAAGCAGGGCACTATAGAAGGCAAAGGCTTTGCCCTGGCCAATCTGGGCTATATGTACTTCATGGTCGGGGAGTATGAGAAGGCCCTCTCGGTGATGGATCGCAGTTTGGAGGCGTCGCGCAGTGAGGGCAACCTCTACGCAGTGGCCTACGAATACAATAATGAGGGCGAGGTCTATCGAGCCTTGGGCGACTATGAAACGGCCGAGGAGTACTTCCACAAAGCCAACGACATGTTCACCAGCCTGGACACACGCCGAGGGATGGCCTTCACGCGGGTCAACCTTGGGTTGATTGCCCATCAGCAAGGAAAACACGACGTGGCTGCGGCCCGCTTCCGCGATGCTCTGGCCCTCTATCGTGAGATTGGCGATCGCAATGGCGTGGCCGACGCCACCGGCAAGCTGGGCAATGTCTGCTGGTGGCTGGGCGATGTTGATCAGGCGATCTCTCTGACCGAAGCAAGCCTGGAGACTTACCGCAAACTTGGTGATGCGATGGGCACAGCCGATGCGCTCACCCAACTGGCTAACTTCCTGGTGATGCGCCCAGACAGCCGCGAGGAGATGCGGGGCACCTATCAGGAAGCCCTAGAACTGCGCCGGGCTGCTGGCAATCCTCCCGCTGTCGCCAGATCGCTGAATGATCTTGGCGTCTTGGCGCGTGAAGAAGGGCGTTATGATGAGGCAGAGCGTTTGATTGAGGAGGCGTTAACGATCTCCCAGGAGGTGGGCGACCCCGGTCTCATTGTGCGCTCGCTGACCAATCTCGGTGCCACGCTGCTGCGCGAGGAAAGACTCGACGATGCGCGCGTTCGCCTGGACGATGCGCTCAATGTGGCGCGCGCGATCAACGACGCTTTCTTACAAGCGCTGGCGATGGTCTTCCTCGGGGAGGTGCTCTGGATGCAGGGCCACTTCGGCCAGGCTGAAGAAGTGCTGAAAGAAGCCCACCGGATTGGCCAACAGGTTGGCGACGATTGGATTGTCGCTGACGCGGAAATGCAGCTAGGCGCCCTCGCACTGGAACAATCCAACGCCCCCGAAGCGCTTGAACGGCTGCGCTCGGCGCTCAAGCTCTCTACCCAGGCGCGCTCACCACAAATGCAGTTGGGCGCCCTCTGCTTCATCACCCGCTATGAGAAAGACTTCGGCGACAGTGTGCGAGCGGTTGAGTTGGCCAGCCTGATTGAGCAGCATCTGGCTGCGCCCGCCTATCATCGGGTCTTGGCGCGGCGCCTGCGCGAGGAACTGAAGGGGGGCATAGATCAGCAGCAGTTCGAGGCGGCCTGCCAGCGTGGGCAGTCAGCCAAACTCGAGCAGATCGTTGAACAGATGGTGTCTTGATAGCATGTCGATCGATCAGATCCGTTTTGAAGACGACGGCATCTTCTTCTCGGACTATCCCTTTCGGGGTGCAAGCGTCCATCCCACCGGCCTGCTGCTGTATCTGGATATTCGCGAGATCGACTCGACCAAGATGCCACCCGAAATCGTCACCTATGATGGCGAAGTGCTCTTCGTCCATCCGACCCATACGCAGCGCCTGAGCCAGGCCGCGCAGGCACACAGCATCCCAGACGTCGCACATTATGATGTCTGGGCGGAATTGCTGACTGCCTTCCTCGATACCACTTATGATTTTGATGCAGAGGAGGAGACTTTCGCGCGGCTGGCCGCTGTAGGGATCGATCGGGCCTTAAGTGAAGAAATCCGGGTTTATATCAACGAACCCCTGCTCTGGTACAACAAGACCTCCACCTGGCAGCACATGAGCCATTATGACGCCTTGATGGCGATCAACGCTTACACCGGGTTTCGGCTGCCCGATGAAGAGATGATCGATCTCTATTGGTGGACGATGGATATAGCCGCCTATGCGCTGGTTTAGTCTGGCTCGACGATCGAATTGAGTGCGTTCAAGAAGATGGTGCGGTCCAGCGGCTTGGGGAAGTAGCCGTCGAAGCCTTGCTGAAGCGCCCTCTGCTTGAGTTCTGGCGTATGATAAGCGGTGATCGCCACGCAGGGTAGGTGGGCCAGGCGCGGATCGTCACGGATGTAACCCAGGAGTTGCATCCCGTCCATGCCTGGTAAGGCCAGGTCAATCACGGCGGCACTGTACATTGCGGTTTGCAGCATATCCCAGGCCTGTTCGCCATCTTCGGCCAACTCAACCTGAACCGCCGCCACCTTTAGAATGCGCGACACCAACTCACGACCATCGGGCTCATCTTCAACAACCAATATGGGGTAGGCAAAGGCCATGCTCAAGCTCCTGTGCTATTTGTCCAGGCGAGCGGCTAGCTCAGGGACCTCTTTGACGATTTCCACGATCTGATCAATGAATTTGGTGGGGTTGAGCGGCTTTGAGATGTGGGCGACGAAGCCAGCTTCCTTGGCCTGCAACTTGATGCTTTGCAGGGCGTGCGCCGTTAACGCGATGACCGGAGTATCTTTGATAGTCGGCTCTTGCTTGATCTCATACAGCATCTCCCAGCCGTCCATGACGGGCATCGTCAGGTCAGAAATGATGAGGATTGGTTTCTTGTCAAGGGCAATCTTCAGCCCGTCCTGCCCGTTGGGGGCGGTGAAAACGTTCGCCCCGGCCAGCTTAAGCCAGCGCATCGCGACTTCCATGCTGTCCGGTTCGTCCTCTACCACCAGAATATCCCAATCCTTAAAACGATCCTTGATCACAGCCATGACACCCTATGCTCCTTCGCTCGCTGCTTGCCGCGCTTCATCAGCACTGGCCCGCTTCAACTCTAAAGGTAACTCGACGGTGAAGGTGCTGCCAACACCTGGTTCGCTGCGCAACTCGATGGTGCCATCCATCAGGACGGTCAAGCGTTTGACGATCGAGAGACCCAGCCCTGCGCCGCCATGTTTGCGCGTCGACGAGTTGTCAGCCTGGACAAATTCATCGAAGATCAGCGCTTGCTTGGCGTGTGGAATTCCGATCCCGGTGTCTGCGACTTCCAGCACCATGCGATCATCGCGCCGTTTGAGGCTCATGCGGATCTCGCCTTCATCGGTGAACTTAAGTGCATTGCCAACCAGATTCGTCGCAATCTGTACGATCCGTTCTTCATCGTGGATGACTTGATCTGGCAGCGTCTGGTCGATCTGAACGACGAAGTTGAGGCCTTTTTCCTTAAAGCGCAGCCCCATGTCCGACTGAATCTGGCGAGCCATTTGCTTCGGAGACATCTCGACTGGTGTGATCTGCAAACGCCCGACGGATAAGCGAGAGAGATCCAGGATGTTGTTGATCAGGCTGAGCAGGCGCTCCGCGTTTGAGATCGAGCGCTCGGCCATGTGGAGGTTGTCTTCATCGAGCTGTTCGCTGAAGGCCATCAAACCGAGGAAGCCGAGGATCGCGTTGAGCGGGGTGCGCAGCTCGTGCGACATCGTGGCCAGAAAGAGGTCCTTGGCGCGGTTGGCATCCTCTGCTTCACGGCGGGCGACGCGTTCCGCCTCCAACGTCTCTTGCAGGCGTCCCGCCATCGCATTGAAGGTTGTTGCCAGGGCTCCGATTTCGTCCTGCGTATTGACGCTCACCCGTCGATGCAAATCGCCCTGGGAGAAGGCGTAGGCAGCATCGGCCAGCTCAGTGACCGGCTCACTAATCTGGCGGGAGACGAATATACCTGCCAGGAACGCAACCGCGAGAGCGCCCAGCGTGATGACCGCCGCAATCACGATGTTGGTGTTGGCCTCTGCCAGCGCTTGCCGGGTGGGTGTTTCTGCGACCACCTGGAAGGTCTGATCACCGGCTGTAATCTCTTCGTGACCAAACACCACGCGCTCGCCGTTGAGACCCTGTCCAATCGAGACGGCTTCAGGGAAAGCGAACCGGGTGTCGGCGAGCACGACGGAGGGGTCCGGGTGAGCCACCACCTGATCGGTGGCATCAAGCACGTAAACGAGGTCGTTCTCCCCGATGTCCAGGCCCGCGATCAGGTCCCAAATAATCTTGATCCGCAAGTCCCCCATCAAAACGTGGGTGATCTCGCCCGTCCGCAGGTCGCGCACCGGGGTCGAAATCGTCACGAGGGGCTCGCCAGTGTTGTCATCAAACTCTACTTCGCCAACGATCGTATCGCGCCGGTCCAAAACAGAACGGAAGGCGCTGTCATCAGATCGTGACCGAAGATCATCGACTACTGCCGCTTGCCGAGACACCCGGGCCAGCTCTTGCCCCTCAGCCGTAACCAGGGCGATTTCTTCAAAGGCGTTCTCATAAGTCAACAGCGACCCAAGGATGGCCTCTTGCTCCTCCACAGGCTGTTGCTCGATCGCCAGCAGCCGGGTGGTTTCCTCAAGGTTTTCACCATTTTCTTCGATGATCCGGTTGATCTGCTGCGCAACGGTGGTCGCCAACTGATCTTGCTCGGTGATCGCGTTGGTCTGCTGTGCCTGAAACGAAATCACGTTGATGGCAATGCTAGCGATGAGGAGCGGTATCACCGCCACCAATAGAAAAATGCCTGTGAGACGGCTGCGGAGCGATTGGTTCATTGTGTGATTACCTCGTCCGGATAGATCAAAATGTCTGCCTGACGCAGCACGCGGGGCGATAGCTCCAGGCCCAGTTCATCGCCGATCGCCACATTGACGACCAGGAAATACTCTGCTGTTTCATCTGGCAAGGACCCTGGATCAACGCCGTTGACCAAGACCTGTTCCGCCATGCGCCCGAGCTGCCGGCCCAAAGCGGGGAAGCTGATGGCGTAGCTCATGAAGGCGTCCTCGCTTGCCAAAGAGGCATTGTTAACGATCAAGGGAATGCCAGCTTGCTGTGCGGCTTCTGCTAGATTGCCGGACCAGTTACGGTGCATATTAGGTACCAGGAAGATCGCATCCGCTTCCGGTGGGATTTGTTCCAGCAGGCGCTCGGTAGCGGCGTTGGGGTTGGTAATCGGTCGTTCAAGCAGGGCTATTCCCAGGCCTTCAGCCGTGCTCCGCAGCGGTAGAATCTCCTGCGTGGAGAAAAGCCCGGTCAGGAAGATTACGTTGACAGTCTCGGCCTCGGGGACCAATTGATTGAACAATTCGAGGCGGCGGTTGTGAGGGTCACGCGTGGCAATGCCGGTTGCAAAGCCCCCTGGCTGCGTCAAGTCGCTCACAATGCCCATATTCAATGGATCGGCGGCAGTAAACAGGACGGGCACCCCACTGTCAAGCGTGAATTCCTGGGCGGCCCGTGTCGCGAAGACATCCACCGTGACGAGCAGATCAACACCCTGGTTGAGCATGTCGTTGATCGGTTCTTCGAAGCTGAGCTGATCGATGGCTTCAGCCTCGAACACGATGTAGTTGACATGCTCGCCTTCGACTAAGCCGCGTTCTTCCATGTGCGCCCTGAAGCCGTCCATCACATCGACGATGACGTCGGTGGGGCCGAGTGCGCCAATCAAGAAGGGGTCGTCTGTCGCCTGTGAGGACATCGCACAGCCCGACAAAACCACTGTGCTCAACAGGGCCGAAGCCACGAGGTGCAGATGGAGGCCCCTCACTCTGCTGACTATGCTGCGCAAATGAGTCATCCTACCGCCCTTTCAGATGCACCCCGTTGAATGGGGCCGCTATGCTAGTATATCTTGTACGACGCTGCGCAGTTGCTCAACGCGCAGACTTCCTTTTCTGAGGATAGCGTAAGAGGGCACACCAATCTGATCGGCCAGCTCCTCTGTGATGAAGCGCGCTGTGAACACAATCACCGGGATGTGTGCAATGTCTGGTTCGCTGCGCAGTTGGGCCAAAAACTCGGCCCCGTTCATACCAGGCATGGTGAGATCGAGAATGATCAAGCGCGGCGGACGTGCGCGTACAATCTCTAGCCCTTCTTCGCCATTGAAAGCTTCTTCAACCGTCAAGCCCATCGCTTTCTCCAGGGCCAACTTAACGATGAGTCGTGCATCCTCTTCATCATCAATCACAAGTACATCTGCTGGTTGATCCATGCCGTATTGTCCGCCTGTTGGGAAACCTGTGCGTGCCGTTGCCCAGGAGTTACTCCGATTATACTTCTGGCCTATGGACCCGCCAATGTGCTTTCCAAGCGCTGACGGCGGCGGCAAGCTCTCGGCTCGGACTGTAACACCATTGTGACACCCTCTGGCAGAGCCAGCCCTAAGCTTCCGATGCTTGAGAAGTTGTGGTAAGCAGGTTATAGTGGAGGCTACGTATGTGCGCTGGGTAATATGTCGAATTGAAATTCAGGTCACTCGGGCAATTCTACAACGTTGAGATGAGTTGAACGTATATATGGTAGAGGCTCGGCCCAACCACAAACATCGCATAATCCGGTCGTCCACCAGATGAGGAGCCAACCCGATGGCGAACCCAACTTATACCGCCGCAGACGTAGACGCTATCGCCCAGCCGCGCGAAAGCTATTCTAAAGACTTCGCCGAACTAAAGCGGCTGCTCCGCTCGCGTGGTCTGCTTGAGAAAGACCCCAAGCGTTATCTGCTCAAATTCATTGAGCCCTTTGTCATGATCGCCGTGGCAACCGCCATGCTCATTGGCTTTTCGAATTTTGGTCTGCAATTACTGTCCGTCCCATTCTTTGTGATCGGCTTCGTGCGTGCCGGCTTCATGATGCACGATACAGGCCACCGCCAGGTCTTTCCCAAGCCACGCGCCAACGAATTGGTGGGCTTGATCTACGGAAACGTCATCCTCGGCTCATCCATCTCGTCCTGGCGCGAGCGCCACAACGAGCATCATGCCCACACCAATG
>JAADYZ010000510.1 GCA_010092775.1 Chloroflexota bacterium | reverse complement strand
TGGCGGTTTCGACCGCCACGACTGTCGTAGAGGGTGGAACAGACCAATTGAAGCTGGGGCGGCGCGATCTCATCCTCACCCAGGTCTTCAATCAGGGCATCGACCAGGCCCGGTTCATAGGTCACCCCGTAACGTCGCGCCGGTTCAATGATGATCTCGCGGGCTTCACGCTCGGTGAACGTCCGCAATAAGTACTCGTTGGCAAAGGGATTCTCGATCTGCGGGCGCAGCGTGCCCAGGTCACCGAACCACTCCTTGCGCACGATGAACACCCAGCGTACCGAAAGGAATCCGTCTTCAAGTGCAGGCTGCAACTCCGTCACAAAGTCATTGCGCTGTGCTTCCGATTGCAGGGTGAACAATTCCTCGAACTGATCCACAATGATCACCATGCGCTGAAGGCCGAGCAGACGAGTGGTTGAAAGGAGGAAATCGCGCAGGGAGGCGATTGCCAGGTTGGGCGATTGCTCCAGCTTGGGCATGATCGCCCGCTTTACGGCGAAATGCCCGGTGGTTTGATAGGGACGCACGTAGAGCGGCACATCGCCGTTAGCCAGGATGCGGGGCATCAACCCGGCCCGCACCAGGCTGGTCTTGCCCGCCCCACTTTCGGCGTGCAGCACCGTCAGCTCGTTACGGTCGATACGCTCCATCATCGTCGCGATGGCCGCCGAACGCCCGTAGAAGACCGCCGCATCGTCGATGTCGTAGGCCAGTAACGACTTATAGGGCGAACCACTCAGTTCGCCGTCTTCAACCTGGCTGGCCTGCCGCTGCAAATGGGCGACATAGTTGGTCAGGGCTTCAGCGAGGCGCTGTTCTTCCATCGCCAGCGCTTGATCATCGACTTCGGCGCGGGTCAGCGCGCGTTCGATGTTGTTGTAGATCACCTGCGCCCCGGCCCCAATGGCCGCCACACTGCCGGAAATATCACCGACAACGATCTTGTCGCCCCCCACCTTATCACTACTTGGAGCTTGAGGATCATCCGTCATTTCTATCATCTCCACCTAGCAAATTCCGCGGTTCGGACATTCTAGCGGTTTTCAAACACTTTGGCGACAGGGCGCAGTGTTTCAGGGCAAAGAAAAAGAGCCCTCCGCAGAGGGCTCTTCGGGGCTTGTTGTATGATGCAGCGCTTAGGGGGCGCTGAACCAGGTCAGGATGCTGTCCAGCAGGGTGGTCAGGTCGAATTCGTCCAGCGCACCAATGGGGAAGGTGGAGAACACAACCTGCTGCGACCCATCGGCATAGGCGGTCACCACGGCTTCACCTGGTGCCGGACTGTCATCACCGGCGGTGAACACGATGTCGGTGCTGCCTACCGGCAAGACCCGATCCGGTGAACCGACCTCGCCAGCGAAGAAGACCTCGTCGTCGAAGTTCTCACTCACAGGGTGGCCTTGCGGAATTATTGAGAGCAGTTCGCCAAAGTCGAGGTACTCGACCCGCAGGTAGTTAGACTGGAAGTCGGTCTCACGTGTCTCAAAGGCGATGGCAGTTCCGCTCAGTACGAGCTTGCCGCCGCCGTCCAGATACTCGCTCATCACCGTTTGGTGATCTTCGGTGATGCCGTCACAGCAGTAGGTGCCGTTGCTCCAGATCACCGCGTCAAACGCGAACAAGTCGTCAACGGTGGGGAGGCCGTCGCTGCTGGTGAACCACAGCAGCGCTTCGCCACCAAGCTCATTGTCAAGGACCGACTGCACACCCTCTGCGTTGATGGTCTCGCTATCCCCGGAGACGATATCGTCGGCGACAACCAGGACCGAGCCGATGTCGGCCCCAATGCCTGGGGTGGGTTCAGGCGCTTCTTCAACGTCATCATCGCCTGCGAGATCGCTGCTGATCACCTGGCAGACCGCCGTGAAGTCGGTGGTCAGGCATTCAGAGAAGTCGCCCGACAGCAGGATGTCGATGCCCTCTGCGAGCACCTCTTCGTCATCCGCTAGGATCAACACCTGGTGTGGATCCTCAAAGACCTCGACCTCTTCAGCTTCCTCGTCGCTGGTCTCTTCTTCATCACCAGCGTCAGCCTCTGCTTCATCCTCGACCTGGCCAGACTGTGGCGTCACCAGGTGGATGATCACCGTGCCTTGGCTCTGGAGTTGAGCCACCCCCCGGATGATGATCGAGTTCGGGGAGAATTCCTCTTCATCGTCGTCGCCGAACGATGACCCACCGTTGCTGGTGCTCTCATCTTCTTCATCGGCGTCGATTTCCTCCGTGCTCAGTTGGATGCCGTCGGCTGCAAGCTGCGCGACCGCTTCGCTGTCGACCGATTGGGCATAGGTCGCCAGGTAGAGTACGTTTTGCTGGCTGCTGTAGCTTTCGACCAGGTCTACATCGACGCCTGCCGAAGACAGGCTGTTGCGTAGATCAATGGTATCGGCCAGGGCGTTGTTCAGCGTCACCACATCCTGATAAACCAGATTGGCACGTCCCTCATAGAAGAAGGGGAAATCAGCCAGATCGTAGACCCGCTCGCCAGAAAGGGCAAAGGTCACGATGTTATCGATCAGTTGGTCATTGTCTGCGAAGCCGTTGTAGGGGCTGGTGAGGAAGGTCAGGTCTGGCAGGGCCAGGAAATTGCCGTTGCCCGCAAGCGCCGCGGCGACCACTCCGCCGGGCAGCTCACTGGTGGAGATGAAGGTCGAGTCATCGCCTTCAATGATCGCCATCTCCGACTCGACAGCCAACGGATAAGCCGTCTGGAAAACGACTTGTTCCAAGCCGTCGGTGATAACGGAGTTGCCGCCGAAGTTCTCGTAGATCACGTGGCGGAAGTTACTGTCGTTGTTGGTGAGGCTGTAAATGTAGGCATCCCGGTAAACGATGTCGAAGGCACGGGTCAGGCTGTTAATGCCATCGACGCTGCGTTGGCGGGTCGGCTCACCAACCACCACCACGCGGCCACCCTTATCGACAAAGCCTTCAATCGCATCGATCTCTTCCTGGTCAAAGTCGGAGCTAGGCGCCAGGATCACCAGTGCGCTGGCCCCACGCAGCCCTTCGATCAGATCGGAGCCGCCGACAAACTCCACCTGGGCCCCGTTGGAAGTCAAGCGCCCCAGGAATACGTCCATCTCTTGTTCGTCAAAACCATTGTTATGGCCGGTATCGATGAGCACCAGCGCATCTTGGAGTTCCAGGTCTGCCACCGGATCGAAGCTGCCAGACAGCGAGTCCACGGTGGGGATGGCGCTGCGGGCAAGGTCCGGTCCTTGATAACGCTGCAAACCGTAAAAGTTCAGGGTGCGTGCGCCGAAAGCAATCAGACCGACCACCACAAAGGCGATCAGGCCCAGGCTGCCGATAGCCGCTGCCCCCATTCCGTTCGAGTTGCGCATCGTTTACTCCTCGTCCGTGCCGTAAAAGTAGTAGAATTGCGGCCAGGGACCCTCTTCATACCAGGTCGGTTCAGGCCGATCGGTGCTAAAGCCTGCGAAGTCCGTATCGTCAAGTTCAATGAACTCAGCGAACAGATCGATAACTTCGTAATTGCGGACGCCAGCCAGTTCCGCCGCACGCTCGATTGCATCCAGGTTGGAGCCGATCTCATCGACCAGCCCCAGTTCAAAGGCGCGCGCTGCTGTCCACACCTGGCCAGTGGCCACTTCCTCTACGGGCGGCAGCAGATCGAGGCGCGACTCTTCGTGCATATTCTCCAGCACCCAGCTGCGTTGGTCATAGATGTTGGTGGAGAAGGCCAGAGCGATCGAGTCAATATCGCGCAGGAAATCCGTCGTGGAACGGCCCACATCTTTGAAGGGGCCGGTCGTCAGCGTTTCATCATCAGGGAAGCTCTCTGGGGGGAAGCCTGAGCGCACGCCGATGCTGCCGACAATGGCCGCCGGGCGGGCAACCATCCAGTTGGCAGGGGCCGTCGCATAGTAAGCGCCACTGGCACTCACCCCTTCGATTGACGCCACCACGGGCTTATCCTCGCGCAGGTCTAGCACGGTGTAGAAAAGCTCCTCGCTCACCGTCGCCAGCCCCCCACCACTATCGACCAAGATCACGACTGCGGCCACATCATCGCGCTCGGCGGCGATATGCAGCGGGCCGAGGTAGTCCGCGTAGCTGAAGAAGTCAATCGTACCGTACAAGCGCACGATGCCGATGACAGGCTGTGGGGCCACCTGTTGGGATGCCCACAGGCCGACACCGCCGCCAATTGCGCCCAGGATGATCACCGCGATGATCCCCCAGACGGTCCGCGCACGTGCTAACGACGCCTCAATCGGATCGGCGTCGACTGCTTCCGTACTCTGTGCGTCTTCTGCCATGTTGTATTTTTCCCATCCACTTTGCCATTGCTCAGCAACGACCCTTGTGCGAAAACGTAGTGCTATTATAGTCGCTTACGGCAGATGGACAAACAACGCTAGGCAGCCATCGACTACCGTGCTATCTTCAAGGCAGCGTCGGCACGGGTCGCCGCTTGGCCGCTTGACAGGAGAGGACAAAGCTCTGATGGCATCCCCCACAGACCGTGAACCCCGCAGCGAAAACGATGTCGAGACGATTACGCTGACCCGCGAGGAACTTCAGAACCTCGTTAGTGAGGGCAGGCCACTGGGTGTGTCGCCCAATCGGGTGCTGTCCGCGTTGATCTTGATCGCGATTGTGATTGTGGTGGGCCTGGTTGGCTTTTTCATTATCGATACCATCCTAGCCATCCGCAACTCAACCACTGCCGTCCCCAATGCCGTCGCCACCGAGTTCGACCAGGTGCTCAACCCCACACCGACCATCATCGCGGATGCGCAGACCGTTGTCCGCCAGATTCAAACCCTCAGCCAGCTCACGACGATTTCCTACACCATCGAGAAGGTCATCACTGCTGAAAGCGGTGAAGGCCCCCTAGGCTTCTTGTTCAGAGATCGCCTGCTGTTGGTGGCTCAAGGCGAGGTGCGGGCGGGGGTCGATTTGTCACGCATCGGCGAGGACGATATTCAAGTGGTGGGGACCTCGGTCTTTGTGACGGTGCCCGCCTCAGAGATTTTCGTTGCAACCCTCAACAATGACGAAACCTACGTCTATGATCGTGAGACGGCCGTCTTGGGCCAAACCGTTGATCTAGAGACCTTAGCCCGTCAGGCCGCTGAGGAGGAGATCCTCCAGGCGGCTCTCGAAGATGGTATTCTGGATCAGGCTCAGGAAAACGCCGAGGACACGCTGGAAGGCTTGTTGCGCGCGCTCGGCTTTGAAGAGGTCGTGTTTGTCGAAGCAACACCGGCACCCGGCCAGGATCGCGGCGAGTGATGATCGGGCCGGCTAGGATGGACCCGACTGGTAGATTTCAAGCATCTGGACCGGGACGGGTGATGAGCGATAAGTGCCACCGTATCGATTAAGGGTAGCGTTTAGCTCGTCGAGGTTTTCGTCGTCGTCCAACAACACGACAATCGCGGAGCTGTCTGAGCGCAGGCGGCGCTTAATCTCCTCAAGAAAGTGTGTGCTGAATCCAAAGTCGAGCAAGCTGGCGACGACACCCCCGGTTGCGGCACCTGATGCCGCACCAGCCACGGCTCCGGGGGGGCCTGAGATCAGTAAGCCGATCAGGCCGCCGGTTAGAGCGCCAAACAGAGTGCCCTCAGTTGCCTCGACATCTTCCATGTCCTTCATCGAGACTTTGCCGTCAGCGTGATGTTCGACTATTGCAACGTTCTGATAGCGGACCCGTCCAGCGTTACGCAAAGCCCGCAGGTCTTGCGCCACATCCTGCGCCCGATCTAAATAGTTGAACCAGCCTACTACAATGGTCTGTTCCGACATTTCTCCTCCTCTTTTAGTTGGCTTCTGATTTGGTGAGGTCCTTGAGTGCTGATCGCCCTGGGTCTAGCGCTGGGGGAATTTGCTCATGCCCTCGGCAAGGGCCATCAAATCGTTTTTCGCGATCTCATCTTCAATCAATATAGTTTGAAAGTCTTGTGCTGGCGCCGAGTCGTCCAGCTGGAACGCCAATGCACTCAGCATTCCGGCACAAGCTATCTCATAGTACTCAACTTTCCGAGCAGTGACGACCAATGCGCCGTCTCGGATGGGGCCGGGCCGCAAGGAGCTGATGTATGCGTAAGCGCGCTGTACAATACCGCGCATTGCTTCGCATGCACTTTGCTTGGTCGGCGCGTTTAGGTGGCTGAAGACGGCTTCCAACCGCGTTAGGTGCTCGGTGGTGAGATGAGTATGCTGGTCGAAAAGGCTGGCCAGTGCGGAGTCCGCTGCTGCCTCCTCCAAATGTGGATAGGCTTGGGCTGCTTGCTGTTTTGCGTCGTAGAAATCGCGCAGTTCTTGTAACAATAGAGGGTAGAAGGGGTTGGGCAATGGCAATAGAGTCTCCGAATCCGAATAAGTAGCTGTGAATGTTGACCACGACTCTAGCATCGACCGCATCAATAAAACCTAAATAAGCCCTAATGATTCGCTAAGATAAACAGCACAAGCCGCCAATCCAGAATTGCGGTATGATTGCGCTAGAACATGCGTCCTAATTATCCAGGAGAGAACGGCATGAGTGACGCAGCCCCACCCGACCTTATAGCTCGCGCAGAGGAACTTCGCGAGCAGCTGCACTACCACTCGCATCGCTACTATGTGTTGAACGCCCCTGTCATCACCGATGGGGAGTATGACGCGCTTTATCACGAACTCAAGCAAATCGAGGCGGACTATCCCGCTCTGCTCACGCCGGACTCACCTACACAGCGAGCAGGGGCTGAGCCGCGCAGCGATCTGCCCAAGGTACGGCACGTCGCGCCAGTCTTGAGCCTCTCCAACGCCTTCAACCCGGATGATCTGGTCGCCTGGCGCGATCGCCTGCTGCGCTTGCTCGACCGGGAAGACGATTTCGAGTACACGATCGAACCCAAACTGGACGGCCTTTCAGTCGTGCTGACCTATGAGAACGGCCTCTTTACGCTCGGCGCGACGCGCGGCAACGGTGAGATCGGGGAGGACGTGACACCTAATCTGCGCACGGTCTACCCTCTGCCTCTGCGCATTCCGGTTGATGGGGAGGGGCCACCCCCGCCCAGACGGCTGGTGCTACGTGGCGAGGTCTTCTTTCGGCTGCACGATTTTGAAGCGCTCAACGCGGCCCGTGCTGAAGCCGGTGAGCCGGACGA
>JAADYZ010000509.1 GCA_010092775.1 Chloroflexota bacterium | reverse complement strand
GGCAGGTGCGCCCTGGTGTGCATAGTAGAAGTCCAACACCCAGGTATCTCCCACATCTCCGCGTAGGTCGGTGGCGCCGTTGCTGAGCAGATCCTGGAAGACGCCAGCGATACCGCCGTCCTCGTCGCTACCGATCAGCAGGATAGCGGAGTCACCATTCGGGATCAACCCGCCTGGGTCCTGGAAGACCTGGGGGCTGCCAAAGGCGGAGTGCCAGACACCTGTGGGCACATCACCATCGGGTTCTTCGGGCAAACCACCAAAATCGATGCCTTCGAAGTTACTGCCACCAAGGTCACTGGGCAGGTCCTCGATGACCACATCACCGGTTGAGACATCGAAAGCCACGACGATCGCGACCGCTGAGAAGCTTTCGCTTGGATCCTCTTTGGTTCCAACGCCGATGATGCGATTACCACCGTCAAAGACAATCTTGACCAGGGTTTCTTCCGAGAGGTCGCTGCCTGTGCGGACTTCGGCATAGCCGCCGTTCCCGAAGCTGCTATCCAGCGCGCCGGTATTGTCCAGTGCAGCGAGGATAGCGTTATCGGATGTGCCAAAGTTCGCCGTACCACTGACGTAATAGCCGCCAGCAGGATTGATCAGCAGGTCGAACAGGGCAATCAGATGGGTACTGTCTGGCAGGCTCACGCCGCCAGTCCCGAAGTTGGCATCGAACTGCCCGCTTGAGTCGAACTTGGCTACGAAGCCATCTTTGTCTGCCTCGATCCCAGCATAACCGGTCACCAGGATTTCGCCAGTGCTGTTCTTGATCTCGACGTCGCGCGGCATAACATCCTTGCCCGCAACAACGACATCCATAGAGCCGTTATCACCAAAGCTGCTGTCAGGCATGCCATCTGGGGCGAGCTTGAACAGGGTGCCTACCCGATCGGGATTACCAGTGCGGCTGTTGGCCACAGCGATCAGCACGTTGCCGCTGCTGTCAACGGCCATCGCCCCACCTGATGGATCACCATCACCCAGCGTCGTGGTATACACCAGGCCATCATTGAAGGTCGGATCAAGCGCACCATCCGAGGTTAAGCAGAAGACACCGATGCTGGAGGTGAAAGTTGACTCGTCAAGAACTTCACCAACGCCATAGATCTTGCCTGAGCTGAAGTCGACATAGAGATCGTTCAGGGTGCTGAGGTCACCGAAGCTCACGGTTACGATACCGTTCGAGCCGAAGCTTGTATCCAGGCTGCCGTCGGCGTTGAGGCGCATCACGCCCATGTCGCTGGGCAGGTTGATGCCAACAAGGATCTTGCCGTCAGGTAGTTCGAACAGCTCGACTGCGCCCGTTCCGTTGTCGCTGAGCACCGCGACGCCACCCGAGCCATAACCTGAGTCCAAGCTGCCATCGCTGCCCAAGCTAGCCGTCCAGGCCTTACTGGTAACTGAGCCATCACTGGTGCGCCCTGCGATCAGGATGTCACCATCAGCAGCGATATCGATGCCATTACCATAGGCTTGATCCAAGCCGTCAACGCCAGCGACTTTGGTGATGCCATCTGTGCCGAAGGTCGTGTCTACGCCAGCCTGGGCTAGCGTTCCGGTCATGGCGACCAACAAGAGCGCCGCAACCACTGCAAATACGCGTTTCATTTCATTCAACTCCTTGTTCTTTGGAAAACATGTGTGTATGTGTGTTCCCAGCATCCACGATGCCGGGTTCACCTACCATATGTACCTCTCTTGCGAGTTTTCCGCCACCCGCAGTAAGAGCAACCTACGAACCTGATCATGCTGTGAGTCAGGAAAACCCACTTGGCAAAACGCAGTCAGGGTCGCAGACAGCGACCCTGAATAGGTCAGCTAACCGTCGGTGGGGATGGGCGTGAAGAATGCCGTTGGGGTGATAGGCGGGCCAAACAAACCACTTTCGGCACCCTGTGTCGCTACGAAGTCATCAGCGTCGATGGCGTCGTCAAAGCCGCCGTCCTCAATATCACCGTAGTCGAACGGTTCATCGGGTGCTAAGTCAGACTCAACGGCTGCCCCGGAGTCCGGAAGGGGTGTCGGTGGGTTGGTGGGTTCACCACCCAGCGCCACGATGCGCTGCCGAGCCACCTCCGTCTGCACGGGGTTCGATAGGAAGCGGATATTGATGTAAGCTTGATAGTCCTCAATGGCTTGTTCCGGGTCACCAGCCTGCTCAAAGGCCTCGGCCCGGCGATAGTAGGCTTCAGCGTTGTTCGGGTCCAAGCGAATGGCATCGTTGAGGTCGGTCACCGCAGCGTTTAGGTTCCCTTGCTCCAGATAGTAGATACCCCGATTGTAGTAGGCCAGGCTGTTGTCCGGCGCAAGCCGCACACCTGCATTGAAGTCTTCGAGCGCAGCACTATCGTTGCCTTGGGCGGCGAACACTTGGCCACGACTGTAGTAGATGCGCCCGTCAAACGCATTGATGTCAATAGCGGAGCGGTAGTCAGCCAGTGCTGCATCATAGTCCTCTAGCAAGCGATAGATGAACGCTCGCCCTAAATAGGCGTTGATGTCACTGGGGTTGATCTCAATCACCCGACCGAGGTCGGCGGCGGCCTCGTCCAACTGGCCTGCTGCATAGTAGGCTTGTGAGCGGCTGTAGAGCGCATCAACCTGATCAGGGCTGCGCTCCAGTACAATATCGAGGTCTTCAATGGCTAGATTGAAGTCACCTGCATCGTAGTGGGATTGTGCCCGTGTAATCAGTAGAGCACTAGAGAGGTTCGCGTCAGTGTCCTGCTGACAGGCCACCAGCACCAGCACGAGGACGATCACCAGCGCGCCGATGATCCAGGTTGGCCCTGTCTTTACTCGGATGTCTGCCATAAATCGTTATCTCCTGGTCACGAGTCAGCCAGATTTTAGCGCTAAATGAGGGGAGGCAACAGCACGCTGGTCCTATCATCTGGGGCCAAAGCCACCAGGAAATCAGCGATGAAGCGCCCCCGGGGGGGCTAGTCGAAGCGTATGTAGCCGTTTGGATCGATCGCTTCGCCGAAGCGAATCATCTCGAAGTGCAGATGAGGGCCGGTGCTGTTGCCGGTGCTGCCCATCGTGCCCAAGAGGCCGCCGCGCCGGACCCACTGTGCGCAGCCGACGACAACGGACTCCAGGTGAGCGTAGTAGGTCAGCCAGCCGTTTCCATGATCTAAGATCACCAGGTTGCCATAGCCAACCGGGCTCCAGCCAGCATAGGTGACGGTGCCACCATCCGCTGCCAGGATAGGGGTGCCGGTATCGGCTGAGAGGTCGATCGCCGGGTGCCAGGGATGATAGCCCTGGCTGACGATGGCGGCCCGGGTGGGGCGGCTGAAATAGCCCGTCCCGGAACGCTCGACCGTCACGTCTTCGCACTGACCGGGACCATCACCGACCATGATGGTGCCGAAACCAGCCGTCACGCCAGGGATTGTCAAGGTCATCCCGGTGGAGATGTCGCCGGGATGGCGCAGACCGTTGGCCACAATCAGGGCGTGCTGTGTCACGCCGTAGTCCAGCGCGATCTCAGCCAATGTCTCGCCGGTCTGCACCTCGTGCGAGGTGACGACATCAGCAGGGGCGGCCTCAGGGATCGTCAGGAGCAGACCCGGCACCAAGCGCGATTCGCTGGCGAGGTTGTTCGCCGCGATGAGGCCGTCAACCGTTACATGATGAGCGAGCGCGATGCTGGACAGGGAGTCGCCGAAGCGTACCCGGTAGCTGCGCAAGGTTGGGGGGGCATCCAGCGCGACAATGGCTCCTGGCGGG